>JASHON010000083.1 GCA_030041095.1 Terriglobia bacterium | reverse complement strand
GCTGCATACTCGATTCACGGTGGAACCTCCTTCAGTTGAGATTAATCGTGCGGCAACACAAAACCTCAACTTACCGGAGATTCCGCCTTTTTCAAAAACCTAATTTGGACAAGCCTGGGTTTGAAACCCGCCCCTACCCCAAACGCTTTCATCGCTTCGTGGGTGTCGCGAAGCGACATGAGCAACTGATACGGGGGTACCGAAGCGGCTGCTGGGTACTCTGGAAACGGTGTGTGAAGTGTAGAAACTCCACGGCGAGGCGCAGCCTCGCCCTGAATAATTCAGTCATTGGCACCCTCGGAAAGGCACAGCCTTTCCGCACGTCAGGCGGCGGAGCCGCATCATACCTGGAAAGCGCCCTCAACGAATGTCATTCTGAACTGAGTGAAGAATCCCGGCATTCGTTTCCAAAGAAATGCAGAGATGCTTCGCTTCGCTCAGCATGACAGGCTGGCCTTTTCCCGCAGCGTGTCTGGTCCCTGATTGCCCCGACCAGCGGCTAAAGCCGTTGGAGTTTGCGACGCACTGCGGCATGACTGAAGTCATGCCCTGATACGGGGGTACGAAGCGGCTGCTGGGGTACTGTGGGAACGGCGTGCGAAATGTAGAAACTCCAGGGGCGGGTTTGAAACCTGCCCCTGCACGAAGCAATTTCGCAATGGCGGAACAGACTTGCGTTGTTGACAATGCGATCCCGATCGGGGATGATCCGGTTAGGTTTCAACATGAGAACCGCAAAGATGAGGGAGATTCTGTTCGTTAGCGTGCTCGTGGGAATAGCGGTTTTCGGCCCGCGAAAGGCGCTGCGCCGGAAAGGTAACGATGATGAGTAGAAAACACAGACTTCCGATCTTCCTTCTTCCACTCCTGATTTCCGCGCCATCGCTCAAAGCACAAAGCGCGAACCCGGTGACCTGGAGCGCGTCCGTACAGGAGAAACGCCCGTCCTACCGGCCTGGCCAGAAACTGCTGGTGGCGCTTCACGCCGCCATCGATCCCGGCTGGCACTTTTATGCGCTCACAGAGCCGCCCGGCTCGTTCGTCATCGCCACGAGCATTTCAGTAGCGTCCGGCCAGCCCTTCGATCTCGACGGCAGGATCATCGCGCCTCCGCCCATTACTCGAACGGATCCCACCGTCGGCGCCACACTGCGATTCTACGAAAAACAGGCGCTGTTTACAGTTCCGGTGAAGATTGAGAACAAAGCAAGCGCCGGAAAGCATTCCCTGAAGTTCGACGTTTCCTACCAGGCGTGCAACAACCGCGTCTGCCTGCCGCCACGCAAGGTGGGAGTGACGGCTGCGGTGGAAATCAGCGGTCACGCGCGAAATTGAGTGCGAAGCATCTGCTAGCCCCGCGGCCCTTTACCGCGGCCGGTTCAGGCGTTGCCGTGGCGAGAATTTACGAACAACGGTGGTTGGATCCGGGCCTCGTGCCGTTGAAAGTCCTGATGGGCCGCGCCACCCCAGGCATTGGGGAAAGACCCAGGGGCGCCGAATCCATTCGCAACGCGCTGCCCAGGGTAGGCCGTCCTTTCCGGGCAACGAACGGGTACTGCTCTGCAGTGCGAACTGTAGTTACCGCCTTTCCTTCCCCTCATGCTTTCTCTTCCACTCCCGAATCGCTTCCATCTTCTCTTTCAGGCGCTTTTCGAAACCTTCTTCGGTGGGCGAGTAATAGCGGCGGTTTTTGAGGCTTTCGGGAAGGCACTGCATATCCGTGAGCCGGTCGTTGGCATCGTGGGCGTATTGGTAGCCTTCACCGTAGCCAAAATCCTTCATCATGCCGGTAACCGGGTTGCGCAGGTGAAGCGGAACGGGTTCGGCGACGCTCTTCTGAGCATCGCGAGCGACTTCGCCATAAGCGGCATAAAGGGCGTTCGACTTGGGAGCACATGCCAGGTAAACGGCAGCTTCGGCCAAAGCGAGATTGCCTTCCGGCATGCCGACGAAATGCACCGCCTGCATCGCGGCCACGGCCAGCCGCAACGCCCCAGGGTCTGCCAGGCCGATATCTTCCGAAGCCATGCGGATGAGCCGCCGGGCAACGTAAAGCGGATCCTCGCCCGCCTCCAGCATCCGACCCAACCAATAGAGGGCGGCGTCGGCATCCGAGTTTCGGACGGATTTGTGGAGCGCGGAAATCAGGTTGTAGTGTTCTTCGCCGGACTTATCGTAGAGCAGCATCTTTCGCTGGATGGCGTCTTCGACGACGGCGTCTGTGACAGCGGCGTGGCCTTCCGCGTCCTCGGCGGCGGCCGCGACGGCAGCCTCCAAAGTGTTATAAGCCGCGCGCGCGTCGCCATTCGCAAACACCGCGATCTGCCTCAATTGCTCTTCCGTCACCGCAACCCGGCCGGCGAATCCGCTCCGCGAATCGGCCAGCGCGCGCCGCAGCAGCAAAAGAATCTCATCGGTTGAAAGCGGAGAAAGAACGTAAACCTTAACGCGGGAAAGAAGAGCGGCGTTCACTTCAAACGACGGATTTTCCGTTGTGGCGCCGATCAAGATCACATCGCCTCGCTCGACGTAAGGCAAAAAAGCGTCCTGCTGTGCCCGATTGAAGCGATGAATCTCATCAATGAAGAGGATGGTGCGCCGACCGACGTGGCGCGATTTTTCCGCCGCTGCCATCACGTCACGAATCTCACGGATGCCGGACATGACGGCGCTGAACTTGACAAAATCGCCGCGCGTGCGGCGGGCGATGATCGACGCCAGCGTCGTCTTGCCGGAGCCAGGAGGGCCCCAAAGGATCATGGACGCCACGTCATCGCCATCAAGCTGGCTGCGAAGCGGCTTGCCTGGAGCGAGGATGTGAAGCTGGCCTACGAATTCTTCCAGCGTTTCAGGACGCATGCGGTCCGCAAGCGGCCGCCGGCCCTCGGACGCGCCCGGAAGTGGTTGAAGCTCGAAAAGATTCATGGATTTTCGACTCACGATTGAAAACCGGCTGCTGCTTCCCAGGCGCTCCGGCAGCCGTTTCGCTGCCCCATATCAGGGCATGACTTCAGTCATGCCGACTCAGGTCCGCCGATGGCCGGGCTTTAGCCCCTGCGGCTTTTCGGTTGGCCTAGTAACGGAAGCCGTACGCATCAGCAGGGGCTAAAGCCCTCTTTCCTTCAGCATCTTTGCGGCATGACTAAAGTCATGCCCTGATACGAGGCGGCTTCGATCAATCCCAGAATGTAGAAACTCCACGGCATGACTGAAGTCATGCCCTGTCTTGAAAATGTGACGGTATTCCGTCACTGGGGCGCCGTGGAGATCGGGACGGCACATTTTCATAGCTTCGTGGGTGTCGCGAAGCGACATGACCAACTGATACGGGGCGGCTTCGATCGTCAATCGGCAACCCTCAATTGTCAATTTCTCCTGCGTTGCCGCGCGGCTTCGTACAGGAAAATCGCCGCGGAAACGGCGGCATTCAGCGAATCGACCGGAGGCTCGAGAGGAATCCTCAGTCGCTCGTCCGCCCAGCGAGCCCATTCTTCGTTCAAGCCTGCAGCTTCGTTCCCAATCAGAATGGCAGCCGAGCCGCGCAAATTGCAATTCGCAATCGAAGTCCGGCTTCGCGCGTCCGCAGCCACCATGCGAATGCGAGCCTGGCGCAATTGCTGGAACACCGAATCACCGTCGAGCCCGGAATAAACAGGCAGCCTGAACACGCTGCCCGCCGATGCCCGAACCACTTTGGGATTCAACACATTCACGGTGGATTTCAGCGCCAGCAAGCCGTGTGCGCCGAAAGCCTCCGCAGTTCGCAGAATGGTTCCAAGATTTCCGGGGTCCTGAACGCCGCAAGCCACCACCAAAATGACGCCGGCGGCGCGGAGCAGCGCGCTCAGCTCAGGCCGCTGAATTTCCACCAGGGCCGCAATCCCTTGCGGCGTGACCGTCTGCGCCACGCTTTGGAATGCACGGTCGGAAGCCTGCGCGACCTCGACTTCCGGCGAAAGACGAGCGAGCAAGGAGGAAAAGCCCGGAGCGTGCCCTTCCGCAAGCAGGACGCACCGGATGCTGCACCTGGATCGCAGGACGCCGGCGGCCGGCGAGAGCTCACCCGAGCGCAACGCTTCTTCCACCAGCGTGGCGCCTTCCAGAGCCAACCAGCCCTCGCGCGTAATACCTTCCTTCAGCGCCCGGCGGAAAACTTTCAGCAATGAGTTCGAGGAGCTGGCGATCGTGCGGGAGACCGGGAAACTGGACGGAGATCGGTGCGTCATGCGGGTACCGTGCTAAGAACGGTTGGAGCCATGTCCGGACTCGCCATAAGCCTTGAGAATGTCGTCGAGCGAAACAATGCCTTCAATCCTATTCAGATTGCTACGGCTGAGGACCGGCAGCAAGGGACGATTTCCAATCAGGCGCAACGCCGCATCCAGACGCTGATCCGGGTGCACCCACGGGAGCGGCACCTCCCGGAAGACAGCTTTCAAGGCCAATTCGCCGTTGGTGGCCGCCTGCTCTTGAAGTTTGTTCCGGTCCGCCAGAGCCCACACGCCGTTGCCGAGATTCACCAGAAAATGCGGACGATCCGTCTGCATCACGTCTTGCAGAGCTTCACGCACCGTTTCGCCGCCCGTCAGAACCGGAAAATCCGGGCGGCGCATGGCATCTTCAACGCGAAGCTCGGGCTCTTCACGCTGTTCCTCAATCGACGGCAGCTCGATGCCGTCCTGGCGGCTGAGCAGGTCAAAGAGAGGGACGGAATGGTACTTTCTTGAGATCAAGTAGGCGAGCGTATTGGCAACGATCAGAGGCAGAATGATGGCATAGTTCCCGCTGAGCTCGAGCACCATGAAGACCGAAGTCAAAGGCACGCGCAGGAAAGCGGCAAACATCGTTCCCATGCCCACCAGGGCGTAGATGCCGACGGGGCCCGTATGCGCGGGGAACAACCAATGTTCGATTCCTCCGACGGCTCCGCCGAGCATGGCTCCAATAAACAGCGCGGGCGCGAACATGCCGCCGGGCGTGCCGCTCACGTAGGAAACCAGGGTGGCAACGATCTTAAAGAGCGCCAGGAACGCCAGCGTTTTCCAAACGTATTGGTTGTGCGTCGCCTGATCGATAAAGTAATAGCCGGCGCCCATCACCTGGGGAAAGCCCAATGCGATTACGCCCACCATCAGCCCAGCGACGGCGGGCTGAAAATACTGCGTTCGCTTGGGAAGCGCCTTCAAGCGAGGCCGCAAAAACTCGATCAATCTGATGAAAATGACGCCGGCAAAGCCGCCCACAACGCCCAGCACGCCATAGGCAAGGAATTCGACAGGATGAACGCTGTAAACGACCGGAAAGCGGAAAAACGGCTCCGACCCCAGGAAAGTGCGAAGAACAACCGCGCCGGAAACCGCGCCCAGCAGGATGGCGCCCAGCACGCCCGCGTTCCACTGACCCACAACTTCTTCCAGCACGAAAATGCTGGCGGAAATGGGAGCGTTAAAAGCCGCGGCCAGGCCGGCGGCGGCGCCAACCGGCGCCAACATACGAATCTTTTCCCGCGAAAGGTGCAGATAACGTCCCAGAACTGAAGCGACGCCGGCTCCAATCTGCAGTGACGGGTCTTCAGGACCCAGCGATTGCCCGCTGCCCAATGCCAAAGCGCACAGCAAGAATTTGCCGACGACCGTCCTGAAAGAAATATATCCATCGTAAATGTAAACCGCTGCCTTCGTCTGGTTCACTCCGCTTCCGCGAACTTCGTTGAAGACGAGTATCACGGCTGCGGCAATCGCAAGACCCGACACCGTCGGAAACAGGAGGAGCCGCCATATCGGCGGCCGCAACGATGACCCGAACATGACGAGATGGATCCATTGGATGGATTCGTGGAAGCAAACCACGAGAAAACCAGACGTCAATCCGATAATCACGGACAAGAGGAGAAACAGCGGGCCTTCCCGCAACGTCAGCCCGCCCACGATGCCGTTGCCAAGGCGGCGCAGGTAATCCGCTGCCTGGCCGCCGAGCTGTTCGAGAGAAGGCCTGGTCCTTTGCGCGACGCCTGGCTGATGAGAGATAACTTCGCTCGGAGGCGCTGGGTTTGGATTGCCGGAGTTTTCCATGGAGCTTGTGAGGCTGTGCTGGTGTTACTGGCCGATGCCTTTATTCTGGTTTGCGATGAGCAGCAGAGCCTGGCCGATTGCCTGGGGAGGCCCGCATTCCTTCGCCGTAAGCTGCTCGATTTGGAAGGCCAGCTTCATCCCGCCTTCCATCAGGTCCGGATTTCGGCGGAACGCACTCAACCGCATCTGCCGCTTCATCTTCACGGCCTGCGCGTAGGCCGTTTGAAGATCCGTCTGCGGAGCGGGCGCGCCAAGCTGCTGGCCCTTCGTCTTGGCGCAATCCACGAGGCCGCTCACCGCGTGATTGAAGTCGAAGATGGCCCGTTTCCTTCTGGTTTGGAAAGGCACGCGGCGGTCGAAAGGATCGAGCCCAATCACATCGCTTGCCACTTCCAGCAACTTCGCGCTTTCGCGGTCGTGCGGATTTCTCGCGACCGCGCGATTCAAATAGTGGCGTGCGGCTTCGTAATCACCCAGCTCGAATGCGGCTTTGCCCGCTCCCGCCCACGCACTCGCCAACCTGGAATTCAGCCGCAGCGATTCCTGATATTGCTTCAGCGCTGAGTCATAGTCTCCCACGCGCGAAAACAGGCCCGCCACTTGCGCCTGGATTTGAGCATCGTTCGGAGTTTGCGCCGCGAGCGCCATCAATTCCGCCAGCGCCTCAGGCCGGAGACCTTGAGCGATGAGATAGTTGCACAAACGCTCGCGCAATTGCAGGCGGCCCTGCGCCACCATGTGCGGCCAGACGCCGTCGATGGCTGCATGGTAGTAATTGATCACTCCCGGAACGTTCTTGCTCCGCATCTCGAGCTGGGCGAGCTCCAGGTTCACCGGTCCGTTCGCGGGATCGGTTGCCCAAAGCCGCGTCAGGTAAGTGCGGGCCTCGTCAAAGTGCCCGGAAGCGACGAGCGCATGCGCTAATTGAAGCTCGTAAGAGGGGTTTGAACGATCGTGGTAAAGCGCATTTCGATAGTCGAGCACGGCCGCAGCGGCGTCTCCGCGCTGCAGGCTTGCCTCACCCTGCGTATACCAACTCCATCCGATCCGCTTATCCACCCGGTTGAAAGCCTTGACGGCGAAGCCGGTGATGGTGCCAAGTACGATCAGGAGCCCAAGATAGACCAGGAGCATGATTTCCCGGCGAACCTGGAACGCCCGCGGCGGGCTGCAGATGGGGCACTCAGCGGTCCCGCGCGGAATCAACTGCCCGCACTTGGAACAAACCCGGTCTCCTAACATGTTCCTCCAGCTCCGGCTCTATCTTTTGATTATAGTAAGTCAACGGGGGGCCTGCTGGCCGCCGGAGGGCTCTGTTGGCATATCCTGTCACGAGTTTGAAAGAGGGTGACCCGCAGCAACCGGTGTTGCATCGCCATTGCCGATTTCAGCGGAACTTTCAGGCGGAATCACGGGAGGCGCTCAGGGATGGTTCGTCATCTGACGGTGATCATCCATCCTCCTTTTCCACCACCCGCTGCCGTCCTTCAAACCCACACTATTTTGACGAGAGACTTTGCGCGCGCAAAATCCCTATCGCTGGTTACAAGCGTCGCCTCTCTGGCCTGGGCGAGAGCGGCTGCAAAGCAATCCGCATAAGGAAGTCCGTGCCCTGCTTTGAGGCCAGCCGACGCTTTGGCAAGACCCAGGTCAACAGCCATAAGCTCGATGGGCAGTTGACCGATTTCGCGAATTTTTGCTTCTGCCGCCGCTTCGCCGTGTGCCCGCCAGACTGAGTAAAAAACCTCTCCCCAGTTGACTACCGACATCATCAACCGCCCTTTTCCCTCTGCCGCCTCCGCCAACAACGCTTCGACCTTTTCCGCCCCCGAGCGGTCCTCAAAGAAGGTCATCAATGCGGAGGCGTCCAACACGAAATTCTTCATTCCCGGCACCGTCCAAGAAATGCATCCGACCCAGTGCCGGACAATTCACGCCCGGTCGAGGGTTCCACCCAGGAATCAGGCTAGAGCCGCCGATCACGCTTGCGCTCCGTAAGAAGGAATTCCAGGGCGGATGGCTCCTTCTTCAGCGATCCACGCAAGCCGCGAATATACTCGGGAGTGACCGGCTGCATGATGATCCGCCCGCCCTCTTCAGAGAGCGATACAACTGTGCCTTTCCTGATTCCCAGGCGCCGGCGGAGGCGGACTGGAATGACTAGCTGTCCTTTCGTTGTGACCACGCTCGTCTCGTTATCCATTCGATCCTACTTCTGATAAACTATCGTACTGCTCCGGCATCGGTAGGTCAATCTGTCTTCATCTTACAAGCCTTTGCGAGTTAGAGAACTAGTCTAAATATCTGACAAAGCGAAAAGCCGCAGGGGCTAAACAGGCTGCGGAAAAAGCCTTTCGGGAGCTGCCATAGCGCCGGCTTCCAGCCGGCAACTCGCTTCAATTCAACGGAGGCCGGCAAGATGCCGGCGCACCATTCGCGGCGGCGGCGAGTTTCTACATTTTGGGATTGATCGAAGCCGCCTCGTATCAGGGCATGACTTTAGTCGTGCCGTAAAGATGAGGAAGGAAAGAGGGCTTTAGCCCCTGCTCATCCGTACGGCTTCAGCTACTTGGCAAAGCGAAAAGCGGCAGGGGCTAAAGCCCGGCCATCGAGGGACCTGGGTCGGCATGACTGAAGTCATGCCCTGATACAAGAGCGCCGAGGCGGCTGCCCGCGCTTGGGAAACGGCGGGTGAAAGGTAGGGAGAAAGAATCAAGTATCGGAGGGGGTGGCGTCCGGAAAGGCAAAGCCTTTCCGCACGTCAGGCGGCGGAGCCGCAAAAGCCGCCCAGGCGGGTGGGCATGGGTGGCGGAATTCACGGCGTGGGCGATGGCGGCATGGCGGCCAACCTGCGGCAAAGCCTTTCCCTGCGGTGGCTGAAGTCTTCGATGGTTGAACCAGCCGCACTCCGCCGCTCTGTCTGGCAGGTTTGCTCAAGGAACGCCAGAGCCGCGTCTGTGCATTTGAGCGCCGCTTTCAGGTTGCGTTCGCGATGCTCGTATTGGATGGCAAGCTCGCGGAGCGACTGAAGCGCATAAGGAGCACCGGGCTCGGAGAGCTGCAGCCAGATGCCGGTGGCCATCCCAAATTCACCCCGGCGTTTGCGCTGAGCCGCCAAATGCCACAACACGCCCGGCTCGGCCGCTTCCGGTAAACCGCTGGCGAGCGCCTGTTCTCCTGCTGAAATCGATAGCTCGCTCGCTCCGGCCTCGGCAAAAACGCGGCTGAGGCTGAAAAGATCCAGACCCGCGCGCATCGCGCGGCGGTTCCCTCCGTCTTGTAAGCCGGCGAGGACATAGCTATCGGTGAGATCGGCTGCGAGCCTGCTTCTTTCCAACGGAGCGAACGAACTTCCACGGGCTCCGGCGCGCGCTGCGCGCGCTCCTGCGACGGCTGAGGCGTGGCTGAATGGTTCGGGCGCGCTTGCGGTTGCAACAGCTCCACCGATGAAATTCGCCATCTCTACGGCCAGCGCCGCCAGGGTGATAATGTCGAGCGCGTTGTGATAAAACACGGGCTGAAGGCCGCGCGCATCTCCCGTGCGCAGATAATCGAAATAGATGCCGGGTATGTCTGAGCCTGGCACGTCGCCTTCCCGCTCGATGCCGAGTACCTGGCGCTCGAGATGAGTGAGCTTGCAGCTCTCCAGGCGCAGTTTCCACAGCTTTCTCGCCGGATGGAGCATATCAAGATGCAGAAGCCGCGTGAAGGGTGAAGGAAGCCGCGACAAAGTGTACCGGGTCTCGAGCAGTGGCACATCGAACGTCTTTCCATTAAACGTCACCAGGCCGTCGCACCCTTCAAGCGCTTCCGCGAGCGCTTCGAGCGCAGCTTTCTCCTCAACGTAGTCTCGCAAGAACAACTGCCGCACCGCAAAACTCGTTCCCTGCAGCGTTCCAAGACCGATCAGGAACGCGCAGGTGCCCGTGCCGCCCGCAAGACCCGTCGTTTCAGTGTCGAGGAAAACCAGGCGCTCGGGGCTGGGCAGAAGCTTGCCCGGAATAAAAAGATTCAGCGGACACAGGTCCGACGTGGCAATATCACCCACACGCAATTTGCCATACGGCCGGCCGAGGGGAAGAAGCTGCTCCGCGACGAAATATTCGCCGCTCTCGCGCCGTTCCACTCGCCCTTGCACAAATTCCTCGATGCTTTTGGCAGCGCGAGGCTCGAGAAAACGGTTGGGCGCCTGATCCATTCTCCGCAGAAACTCGAGCTGGCGCTCCAGGCTTTCATCTTCACGCCGCTTCTTTGCTGCGAGCTTCAGTTGCCGGAGTTTTTCTTCGAGAGTCATGGGGAAAAGCGTCGGTGGACAGTAGCTAGAAGTTAGCTATCAGCCGTCAGCGATCAGCAATCAGATGTCAGCAATCAGATGTCAGCAATCAGATGTCAGCCATCAGCTATCAGCCATCAGGTGTCAGCAATCAGATATCAGCAATCGGGTGTCACTGATTAGCTATCAGCAGTCAGATGTCAGTGATCAGCTAAAAGCCCTCAGCGTTCAGCGGCCGCGTTGCGCTACTCGTCTCGCCGCTGGTCGCTGAATTTTCCCGGGCAAAGCTGAGGACTTGACGCTGAGAGCCCGCCCCTGAAAGCCGCAAGCCCGTAACCTGAAGCTGATAGCTGGCCGCTGATCGCTGGTAGCTGACGACTGATAGCTGACTGCTGATTGCTGATCGCTAATCACTAGCTCGTCCCACCAACCTTTCGAGTATTGCCATCGCCACTTCTTTTCCTTTACTGCCGCACTCGCCTTCGGGGCCCACGCACGACGGGCATCCGGATTTGCACGCGCAGCCGGCGATGAGTGTCCGAGTATCACGCACAAGCGGCTCGCCCAGGCGAAACAGCGGCTCGCTAAGGCCGATGCCGCCGGGATATTTATCATAAAGATAGATATTCGGCTCAAAGCATTCGACGGGCAACGAACTGCGCGGAGCCAGCGCGGCTTGTGACGTAACCGGAGACGCGGAAGGGCTCGACTGGGCTTGGGACGGTTGGGGCGCTCCGGGCGGTTCGCCCTGCGAATTCTCGCCGGTTGCAACGCCCAAATCCCGCGCGTCCGTCATCACCAAGAGCGTGGCGATGGCTCGCATCGCGTTGGCTAACCCATGAACTCCGTTAAGCTTTTCGTCGTTAGTGTAAGGAAGTTGCTCGAGCAGCGCGTGGGGCAACGTCAGCCAGAATGCCGTGGTGTGCATCTCCTGCTCCGGCAGGCTAAGCTTGCCGGAGCCGACGTTTTCCATCGTTCCAAACTTGATCTTCTTGAATCCCACCACTTGCGTATTCACCCGCACCTCGCCGTGGCTCCGAATCGCGGGGCCGAGCGCATCGCGCTCAAAGGCTTCCAGGATCGTGATGCGGGTGTAATCGATAGCGTCCGTAAAATATTCGCTCTGAACGGCGTGAACGTAAGCTTTGCGATCGTCGTAATCCAGCCGCTCAACGTGGTACTGCGCGCCATCCTGAAGGTAAATGGCGCCTTCGTGAACCGTAGCCAGCGCGCTCGAGAAATCCACTTCGCCCATCACGCGCGGCGCCGCGGTTGTATCAATCACCACAAAGTTGTCTGAAGAGACGGAGCGCAGGCTGACGGCATCCGCCGGATACGATTCCGAAACCCAATGCCAGCCGTCGCTCGAACGATGGAGGAAACCGCCTTCTTCGAGATACGCGCACAGCGTCTTCAAGCCGACGTTGCCGAACTTTTCGTCCTCCCGCAACGGCAGCTCAAACGCCGCGCACTTCAAGTGGCTGAGCAGGATCTGCAAGTTGTCTGGATTCACGTAACCGTGCTCGGGCGAGCGGGCAAAGAAATAGTCCGGATTCTGCACCATAAACTGATCGAGCGGAGCGCTCGAGGCCACAAGAACTGCGGCGGCGCTTCCCTGCCTTCTTCCTGCGCGGCCGGCGCGCTGCCAGGTGGAAGCAATCGTGCCCGGATAACCCGCGAGCACCGCAACATCGAGCGAGCCGATATCGATGCCCAGCTCCAACGCATTCGTGGCGACCACGCCTTTCAACCGGCCTTCTCTTAAGTCACGCTCGATCTTGCGGCGCTCGAGTGGCAAGTATCCGCCACGGTATCCGCGCACGGCATCCGAAGACGGCAGCGCGCCGGCGGTATCCTGCTTGAGATAAGTGACGAGCACTTCAGCCGCCAGGCGGCTGTTGGCGAACACAATGGTTCCCAGGCCGCGGCGCAGAAAAAGCCTTGCCAGGCGGCGCGTCTCATTCAGATAAGACCGCCGGATGCCAAGCTGCTCGTTGACGACGGGCGGGTTATAAAAGACAAAGCATTTTTCCGCCGAGGGCGCGCCGCACTCATCCATCAGCTTCACCGGCTCTTCGATCAACGCCGCTGCCAGCTCCTGAGGATTGGCGATGGTCGCCGACGTGCACAGAAACTTCGGCTCGCTGCCGTAGAACCTTGCGACGCGCCGCAGCCTCCGGATGACATTGGCGAGATGGCTGCCCAGCACGCCGCGATAGTAATGCAGCTCATCGATCACCACATAGCGCAGATTCTCAAACAAGCGCTGCCAGCGCGTGTGGTGCGGCAGAATGCCGGTGTGAAGCATGTCCGGGTTGGTCAGCACGAGATTGGCGCGGGCGCGGATGGCTTTGCGCGCATCCTGCGGGGTATCGCCGTCATAGGTGAAAGTGCGCAGACTGTCTCCCAATCCTTCGGTCCATCGGTCCAGCTCCGCCAACTGATCCTGCGCCAGCGCTTTCGTGGGAAATAGATAGAGAGCGCGAGCCTCGGGTGATTGGACGAGCGCATTGAGAATCGGGAGATTGTAACAGAGGGTTTTTCCGGAAGCCGTCGGGGTGACGACAACCAGGTTGCGGCCGTGGCTGGCCAGCTCGAACGCGGCAGCCTGGTGAGAGTACAGGCGGTCGATGCCTCTCGCCTTCAAGGCGTCTTTCAGCACGCCGGTGAGAGCTGAAGGAAACGGCGCAAACTGTGGCAGCTTGGCCGGCCACATCTTAACGGCCGTCACGCCATCGCGGCCTGACGCGTGCCGGTTCGTCTGAAGGATTTCCTGAAGCGCTCCTTGAACCGTTCCGGCAGTCTCCGCGATTTCGAGCGGCATACCTTATCCTCTCAGGCGATTGGTTGAACGTCGCCGGCAAGAGGCCGGCGCTACACGCCACAAGGCCGGCGGCGCGACGATTCGCCTTTTATTCGCTCATCATATCACAGCCTTATTCCCAGCGCAGAGCGACGGCAGGGTCCACTTTCGCCGCGCGGCGGGCCGGCAGATAACATGCCAGCAAGGCGGCGCCCGCGATCATAACGGTGGTTATAACAAGAGTTGCGGGATCCATCGCCGTCACGCCGAACAGCATGCCGCGCAGCAGCCCTGCCAGAACAAGCGTGAGCGCGAGGCCGGCCGCCACGCCCACCGCTGCGATGCCGGCGCCTTCCGCCAGAACCAAACGGAGAACATCGCCCCGCTGCGCGCCCAAAGCCATGCGAAGGCCAAACTCATGCGTCCGCTGCGTTACCGCATAGGACGATACGCCGTAAACCCCCACAACCGCCAAAGCTAACCCCAAGAATGCAAAGATGCCGAGCAGCAGCGTCCGGAAACGTGAGCCGGCCTCATTTTCCGCAATCAGCTCGGACATGGTGCGCACGCGCGAGATGGCAAGGTTCGAATTGACGGACCAGATCTGTTTCTCTACGGGCCGCACGAGCGAGCTGGGCGGGACGGAAGAATGGACGGCCAGCGCGAGGCCGTCGAAGGG
Organism: Terriglobia bacterium; assembly: GCA_030041095.1. Classification (GTDB taxonomy): domain Bacteria; phylum Acidobacteriota; class Terriglobia; order UBA7540; family UBA7540; genus JASHON01. The sequence goes on along the minus strand of JASHON010000083.1, from coordinate 69,842 downwards.
AACCTGATATAACGGCGCGTAGGCAGTGGGCCGAATACCTATCGAGAGCGACTCGTCTCTGGTATTCGCCACAACGCCGACCACTCGAACCGTGAACGGAGGTATTTTGAACATGTGGCCCAGCGGATTGCCGTTTCCCCACGCCGTGCGCGCAAACATCCGGTTCACGATCACCGGCAGGGGAGCTGAACTTGGGCGTGGTCCCTTTGCAGGCGGGGCATTCGGGCGAACGTTGGGCACAATTCCGGGCGGAGAGGCGCTTTCGACCGCGCCTTCGCTGCTGAATCTTCGGCCCTGGAGCAGCGGGATTCCAAGCGTCTGGAAATAGCCGGGAGTGACGGTCATTAGATCAACGCGAGGCATGGCAACGCCGTTAACTTTTAGCGAAGTATGAAAGCCCCAGAATCCAATCAACAACGGAAAATTAGCTGCTCCGGCGCTTTCCACGCCAGGCAATGACCGCACGCGCGCGAGGAGGGTTTCCACGAACGGCTTCCACTGGTCGGGCTGGGAATAGTTCTTAAATACCCCCGTGGGCACGTAGACTCTGAGCGTGAGCACGTGACGGACGCGCATTCCAGTGCGTACAGCCGTAAGATTTGTAAAACTCCGCACGAGCAGCAAAGACCCCGCAGCCACGCTGAAGGCCAACGCAATTTCTGCCACCATCAGCCCTCGCATAGCCCGGCGCAGCTCGCGGCTTCCTCCCGCGCGACCGGACGCTTCGCCGGCATGGAGGACGGCATTCGGATCCAGCCGCGAAGCCTGAATGGCAGGAACGATGCCGACGGCTATGCCGGCCACGCTCGCAACCCCAATGCAGAAGGCGATCATTTGCCAGCTCAAGTGGGGCGCCGGCATGCGCAGCAGGGTGGACGTCGCAAAATGCTGAAAAAGATTCAGTCCGGCAAGCGCCAGCAACAATCCCGCTGCGGCTCCCGCAAGCGCGAGCACGGAGCTTTCCATCATCCATTGAAAAATCACGCGGCCTCGCGTGGCGCCCAGAGCGATTTCGACCGCAACTTCTTTGGCGCGCTGCCGGCCGCGAACCAGAAGAAGATTGGCAACATTTACGACGGCGATGAGCAGAATCAGGAACGTGGCGCCCAGGAGAAGAAGCAGTGCCGGCCGCACGTCTTCCGTAAGCATTTGCCGGATCGGGTGCACCGAAAACGAATAGCCTTTGTACCTGGCGGGATTCTGCGCGGCCATTCGGCCGGCGATGGTCTCAAGCTCTGCCTTGGCTTCAGAAAGGCTCACCCCAGGCCTCAGCCGCGCCAGCATGATGTACTGGTCCAGGCGCGCGGTTTTTAGGCTCGACGGCAGCCAGGCGCCGATATAACCCTCATACCGAAGTCCTAAAAAATGAAGGCCTGGCGGCGCGACACCCACAATGGTAAAAGGCGCGCCATTCAACATCATGGTTTGGCCCAGCACTTTCGGGCTTGCATCATATCCCGCCAGCCAAAGGCGATGACTGAGAACCACAACGTTGCCTCGTCCTGGTTGGTATTCCTGTGGAGTGAAAAACCGCCCAAGCACGGGGCGAACGCCGAGCGCTTCAAGAAAGCCGCGCGACACGACTCCGCAAGTGATCACCGTCGACTGGCCGCTAAGGGTCCAGCTTCGCGGGATCAGCCCGTAGACGCCGAGGCCGGACATCATCCTGTGCGACTGCGAGCGGATCTCCGCAACGGCTGCGGGGTGGAAGTTCATGTCATCATTCCGGAGATCTTGGAGCCAGAACGCAACGAGCCGCGAGGAATCGGGAAATGGAAGCGGGAGGAGCAGAACGGAATCTACGATGGAAAAAAGAGCGGTGTTCGCGCCTATGCCGAGCGCCATGGCCAGAACAGCCACCGCGGCAAATTGCGGGCGCTTGAGGAGAACGCGAAAACTGCGCTGGAGGTCACGAAAAATCACAAGCAAAAAGCCTCACGCAAAGCCGCGAAGTCACTAAGTTTCGCAAAGAAAGCAACCCTGGGCCCCGCCGCACAGGAATCTCGAAACGGAGGAGCAGAGCGGCAAATTGCGGGCGCTTGGGAAGAGCGCCAAAACTGCGCTGGAGGTCCCGAAAGATCGCAAGCAAAAAGCCCTCACGCAAAGCCGCGAAGTCGCTAAGTTTCGCAAAGAAAGCAACCATGCGCGCCGCAGCACAAACTACTCCCGGGCGGGTTCGTGTTCATTTTGGGCGTGGAGTCTTTCCTTCAGCTCTTTCAGTTCGCCCGCCATCCGTGACTGGCGGCGCGAGAGGAACCACGCGTAGAGCATGAACACGATCCAGACCAGCGTGTATGCCAGGAAAAGATATTTATCGTTTGGGTCAGTCATAGAAACCCGTTCAAGGCGCCGAATGGCAAGCAGCGGATTGATTCATTTCGAGATTTTTCCATTGAATCATTGAAAGCGCGCGGTCCTGGCCATCCCAGCGGCGCAGCGAGCGAATGAACCCATGCTCAAGTTTAAGGCGCCTCACGGCGAAGCTGTTGCAATTCATGCCGCATGCGTCCATAGTTCAGGCGATGGCGCAAAAGGTAGAAGAAGAGGCACAGGAACGCTCCGGCGGTGAAGAACAACGTAAACTTCATTGAAGGCGGCAGATACGAATTGGGTCCGCCGAAAACAACCGGCTGCGGATGCTGCGTTCGCCACCAGCGGATGGCCATGTAATCGACCGGCACATCCACGAATCCGATAACCCCCACCACGGCGCTCAGCACCGCTCCTTGCTCCGGATTGACAAAGAAGCTTCGCAACAGCAGATAGGCCACGAACAGCAGCCAAAGGATGAACGTGAGCGTCAGGCGCGGGTCCCAGGTCCACCAGATTCCCCAAATGGGCTTTGCCCACAGCGGACCCGTAATCAAAACGCAACTGCAAAAGACGAAACCAACCTCAGCGGCAGACCACGCTAATTCGTCGGCTGCCGGCGAGCGCTTGAAAAGATAACGCACGCTGCCGAGAAATAAGATGAAGTAAGCGACAAAAGCCGTCCACGCGGACGGCACGTGAATATACATGATGCGATAGACATTGCCCTGATTCACGTCTGTGGGCACGAAGATGAAAATGAGGTATAGCGAAACCAATAGCCACGCGAGCGTCACGATGCCATGGATGGTGAGGGAAGTGTTTTTGGTCATTCTTCCAACACATACTCGAACAGCAGAAACGATAGTACAACAAAGATTATCCCAAAAGCGGCCAGCAAGTGCACCCAGCTTCTGAACTCCGACGATGGGTCACCCTTCAAGGCGCTGGAGGTGGCTTCAATTGCGGCAAGAAAAATGGGAAGCACCACCGGGAATTGAAGCACCGGAAGCATCACTTCGCGCATGCGCGTATTGGCGGCAATCGCTGCAAACGTGACGCCAACAGCAACGTAGCCCAGCGTTCCGAGAAACACGATGACTGAAAACCAGGGAAGCGCCGGCAGGAAGGAAAAGTTGTACCAGATTGCCGCGACGAAGACGATCACGATCTCCGCCACAGACAGAAAAATGAGGTTTGCGGCCAACTTCGCCAGATAGATGAGGCCCGGATCGACGGGAGCCAAACGGAGGCCATCGAGGCACGCATTTTGCCTTTCGGCAGCGAACGAGCGGTTAAACGAGAGGATGCCGGAGAACGCAAACGCAATCCACAGCACACCGGGGAGCAGCCGCAACGACGCCTCTCCGGACATGGAAAAGCCGAAATCGAACAAAAGCACCACCAGCACTCCGAATACACAAACGGAGGCCAGCGTCTCACGCTGGCGCCACTCCACCCGGAGTTCTTTCCAGATGAGAGCGCGGATGATGACCAGAGTGCGGTTCACGTGTTTGCCTGCCTGTGTGATGCGAGGCGCAGCCTCGCCCTAAAATAATTCGATCACTGGCGCACTCGGAAAGGCAAGCCTTTCCTCGGAGTTCCTACACTTCGTACGGCGTTTCCGGGCCGCTGCGGCAGCCGTTTCAGTGCCCCTGTATCAGGGCATGACTTCAGTCATGCCGACTCAGGTCCGCCGATGGCCGGGCTTTAGCCCCCGCGGCCTTTCGCTTTGCCAAAACGTTGCGTTGCGCTCCGATTGCAACAGGGCGCGTCTCTGGCACGTCCTGGTAGAGACGAAGAACGTGCGCGAAGAGCTTACGATACCGCTGGGATTGGCATTACGCGTCGGCCTTGACATCAGCAGGGGCTAAAGCCCTCTCTCCTTCGGCATCTTTGCGGCATGACTGAAGTCATGCCCTGATACGAGGCGGCTTCGATCGCTCCCAGAACGTAGAGACTCCACGGAAAGGCAAGCCTTTCCGCACGTCAGGCGGCGGAGCCGCGTTCAACGAATGTCGTTCTGAGCGTCGCGAAGAATCCCGGCATTTGCTTCCAAAGAAATACAGAGATGCTTCGCTTCGCTCAGCATGACAGACTGGTCTTTTCCCGCAGTGTGTTTAGCCCCTGGTTGCGCCGGCCAGGGGCTAAAGCCCTCTTTCCTTCCGCATCTTTGCGGCATGACTGAAGTCATGCCCTGATACGGGGGCGCTGAAGCGGCTGCTGGAGCGCGCGGGAAACGGCGTGTGAAATTTAGAAACCATAGGGGCGAGGCGCAGCCTCGCCCTAAATAATTTCATCACTGGCGCTCTCGGAAAGGCGAAGCCTTTCCGCACGTCAGGCGGCAGAGCCGCATGATACCCGTGCGACGCCGCTGCGCAAAGGTAGAAACTCCAGGTGTGGCACAGCCGCAGCAAGCGCCCTGGCCGGTTCGCCAGATGTATAAATTCAAGGGGAAGGCGAGGCTTTCCTCGCCCCTGGCCGCACGTCGTGCGGCAGAGCCGCATACTGCCCGACGGGCGCACCTGCCATGGGGCCGTCGTAGTACACTCTTCCCTGCTCGAGTGCCACCAGCCGCCCGGCAATGGACGCGCCTTGCTCGAAGTTGTGGTTCGAGAAAATCAGCGCCTTGCCCTGCTCCGGCAGCCGGCGCATGAGCCCGGCCAGCTCGTCGGTTGACGCCGCATCGAGGCCCGTGAAGGGCTCATCCAGCAAGACAAAATCCGGTTCGTGCAATAAGGCACGGCACAGACTTACGCGCTGCTGCAGTCCGCGTGACAGCGTTCGAACCAGTTGCCCGGCGCGATTCTGCAGGCCGAAAAGCGCGAGCTCAGTCCGGATTCGATCCTCCACGCCGTCGATGCCGAAGAGTTGCCCGGCCAGTCGCAGGTTTTCTCGCACGGTGAGATCGTCGTAAAGAAACGTGGCGTGAGAGACAAAACCAATCTGCCGCTTGTATGCCGCGGGATCACGGCTCACGGTAACGCCGTTCAGGAAAATATCGCCTTCGTTCGGCCTGGCCAACGCTGCCAGGATGCGCAACAGCGTGGTCTTGCCCGCGCCGTTCGATCCGTAAAGCAACAGCGTCTCGCCCGAGGTCACGCGCAGGGTCACGTTGCGCAGCGCCGCAACGTCGCCAAAGTATTTGCAAATGCCACGCGCTTCGAGGAAGTCAGTGCGGGTTGTGGCGGGAGCCATAAGATTCAAGGAGGGCGGGAGGGGTCTTTCGGAGCAGGACAACAATCTTGGCCTTCAGATCCAGGCGTTCCCTCCAGTACTTTTTCTCGGGAATCTTTCCATTATCGAACAGCTCGTCCAGGTTCGCCACAGAATCCAGCAGCTTGTCAAGCTGCGCCTCCAGTTCTTTCAGCACCGGGCCTCCGGGCAGGCCCGTACCCTTTCGCACCCATTCCTTGGAAACGCGCACACCCAGCGCCCATAGCAGAATCAGCAGAAAGCATCCCAACAAAGGCCAGCCAAGCCGGGACATGGGGTTAGGCAACTCTTTGACGGTACCCGACTGCTGGCTGCCGCTCGAAGGCGACTCAGCCATGGGCGCGCCCTGAAAGACGGCCCGGAGGATTTCCCCCGGCTTCACATTGGCTGCCAGCAGCGCTCGCGCGCCCGCCTGGCTTCCCGCGCCGGCAGGCGTGAAGAGCGGAGAAGAAACCTTTAAGGTTGCCGGCTCTACTTCCATCTCAATCTGACGGATGGGATACGGAATGCTGTCCGCCAGGGAGAACGCTTCTCCGGAATAGTCTGCTTCATAAGCAACCATCACCACGGTGATTCCCGGCTTCATCGGACAGTTGATATAGAACTCGCCGGGCGCGCTGCCCTGCTGCACCTGCTGAGGAAGAGGCAAATTCATTTCTCCGGCCACATCCACGGAAGCCGGGCCTGCGGCCTTGCCGAGCTGAAAGAAAAAAGTGCCATTGGGATTAACGTAGGCAGCAGGAGGATTGGTGTTGTTTTCGAGCGCGTAGAGTTCTTCCACCTGAACGACGTTGCCGCGCGCTCGAATCAGGATGCGCGCCGATTTCACGCGGAAGCGCGGCTGGACGGCCGTCGAATCGTAAACCTTGAGATTCTCCGTTGCCACTCCCTGCGAATTGAACTCAACCGGCGCATGATATTCCACGCCTGCATAGGAGACTTGAAGCAGATAAAAGGCGCTCGTATTCAGGTCCGTGCGGTCAAAGAGGTAACGCCCCTGCTCGTCGGTTTGCACGACCGCGACCTGCCGAACCTCATTTTGGGTGGTCCAAAGAAGCTGGATATCCTGATGCGCCACGGGCTGGCGCGTGGCTCCATTCACGACGTCGCCCTCGATACGGGTTTCAGCGGAGAGCGCTAAGGATACAGCGAGGAGGCAGAAAAGAGGTAAGACGCACCCAACGCGCACGAACGCCGGGCTGTAAATCGACCGGAACCCGAACCGGCCCGGCCTCGCTTCCCGTAGCTCGCGCGCATTGGACATGTTCCGAGGCTCAAACAATGGAAAGGGGGTTGGGACCGTCAAAATTTGCCGTGCCGCCGGTCTCTGCGCCCGAAACGGCCGGACGGCCTCCGTGACCGTGGCACGCCCTTCCAGGGCCTGCGTCGTACAGGACGCCAGCCGCTAAGCCCCGGTCTTGGTCATGGGAGAGCCACAATCACCGCAGAACTTGACGGGCACTGGATTCTCAAAACCGCACTTGCTGCAAACGTAGGAAGGCGGAGGACTGTTTCGCACGCGGGCTCGCCGGGCCGCAACTTCGCGCTCAATAAGCCGGTCTTCCACCGCGCCTCGTTGAACGTCCTGGGAGGCAACCATCAGCTTCGCCGCTTCCAGCTTATAGCTTTCGCGAAGCGATTCGTAGTCCTTGGTCCCAATCTTTCGCGCCTGATATTCAAACTCCAGGTCTTTCAAGTTCTCGTAAACTACCATCCGCCGCCGCTTCAGGTCCTCTGCCGGCGTCACGTCAACGGGAAGAGTACCGGCTTCCTCGCGCCCGGCGGCAAGAAGCGGATACATCACGAAGATCGCTAATCCAAGGACAACGAAGAATATCACCGCAAGCATAAATCTTTAACCCGCGAGAACCGGCTTCAATCTTTCAGCGGCGCAACCCGGCTCATCTCTTCCTCCACCGCGGCCATGACCCTGGCATCGATGGCATCCGTCCCTTGGTCGCCGCCCGGAGGCCTTCGGCGGAATCGGCGAACGAGCAAAATCACAATCACCAGGCCCACCAGCAAAGCGAAGCCAGGCAAAACCCACGCGGCAAGATTGAATCCCTGGGCAGGCGGCGCCGCCAGGACGCGAATTCCGTAACTCCGAGCCATATCCTGAAGGATGGCGGCCTGGCTCTTTCCTTCGCGAACATCCTTCAAAATGAGCGCTGTCTCTTCTGCCCGGTTTCCGCATTGCGACGGAAGATGCGGGCAATCATTCAGCGTGGTATCGCAGCCGCCGCAGAGACAATAGACTTTGCTGCCGACGCTGTCGAGACTAGGCTTCGGCGACGTTCGGGCAATGGCTGGCTGCGTTGCGCCAAGGAGAAACAGGAAAGCGGCAATCGCGGCACCTTTCTTCATGCCCTTTCCTCCAAAGCTTCCAACTGCGCCTGGCGGATCTGCGCCATCTCTCGCTCGACTCTGCTCGGAACGAGTGCAATGAGCGTTCCCAGCACCATGATCACGCCGCCAATCCACACCCAGGCGACCAGAGGATTCAAAAACACTTCAACCACCGCTTTTCCGGTGCCGGGATCGCGGCCCGCCAGCACCACGTAAAGGTCTTCAGCCAGCGAACTGCGGATGACGACGTGGCTGATGGGCTGCTGGCTCGCTTTATAAAACCGGCGCTGCGGCTTGAGCTCCGTGAACGCCATGCCGTTCTTCAGAACGCTGATGTCCGCCGTTTCATAGGTATAATTCGGCGTATCTCCTGAAGTGAGCCGGTCGCAGCGAAGCAGGTAATGCCCCACGCGCATCATGTCGCCCGGCGCCATCACGTTCTTGGCATGCACCTTGAACGCCAGTCCGGCCAATCCCACAAAAATCACCACAATGCCAAGGTGCACGATGTAGCCGCCATAGCGCCGTGTATTGCGCGCCACGAGATTGTAGAGAGCGCCGCCAAAGGTCTCACCCGTAATTTTCTGCCGCGTTCGCGCGCCCTTATAAAACTCGCCGAGCACGCACGCCGCCACGAACGAGCCCAGAAACAGGCTCATCCAGGCATACAGGTCACGCACGCCGAAGACAAAAAGAATCACGCCCACCACCACCGCAATCGCAACCGGCACCGTGAAGTTGCGCTTTAAGCTCTCAAACGACGTCTTGCGCCAGGCGAGCAAAGGCCCGGCCCCGGTGAGCAAAAGCAGCATTAATCCCATGGGAACGGCAACCTTGTCAAAGAAAGGCGGTCCCACGGTCACCACCTGGCCCTCAACGGCCTTCGAAATGATCGGGAACACGGTTCCCCAAAGTATCGCGAACACCAACGCCAGCAGGATCCAATTGTTAAACATGAAGCCGCTCTCGCGCGAAATCACCGAATCCAGCTTGTTCTCGGATTTCAGGAAATCGAGCCGGAGGAAAACGAGCGTAATAGAAACCACGGCGATGATGGCGAGGAAGACCATGAAATACGGACCGATATCCGATTCGGCAAACGCGTGCACGGATTGCACGATGCCACTGCGCGTCAGGAACGTCCCGAAGATACTCAGAAAGAACGTCAGAATCACGAGGCTGACGTTCCACACCTTCAGCATTCCACGCTTTTCCTGCACCATGACGGAATGGAGAAATGCCGTGCCAGCAAGCCACGGCATGAGCGACGCATTCTCTACCGGGTCCCAGCCCCAGTAACCGCCCCAACCGAGCACGTTATAAGCCCAGTGGCCGCCCAGGATGATTCCTGCTCCTAAAAACATCCACGGAACCATCGTCCAGCGCCGCGTCACGCGGATCCAGTTATCGCCAAGCTGCTTTGTCACGAGCGATGCCATGCCGAAGGCAAACGGGATGGCCATGCCCACATATCCGAGATAGAGCATGACCGGGTGAATCAGCATGTAGCGGTATTGCAGCGCCGGCTCGAGCCCGTTGCCATCCGGAGGCGCGAAAGGAATCAGGGCGCCGGCGGAAGAGAGCGAAAGCTCGCGGAAAGGATTGGCGACGAAAAAGGTGAGCGAGGTGAAAAAGACGCCTACCCCGGCTGCAAAGGCGATGACATAAGGCATAAGCTGCCGGTTCTTGCGCCGGTTCAACAGGACGGCAAGCGAACAATAGATGGAAAGGAGCCAGGTCCAGAAGAGCAGCGAGCCTTCCTGTCCGCTCCAAAGCACCGCGAATTTGTAAGGCAGCGAAAGGTCTCGATTCGAATGAACGGCGACGAAAGCGTTATTGAAATTATTGGTGTAAATGAGGAATTCGAGAGAAATCACCGACAGGGTGATCATCGCGCAGAAGGCAAGCGTGGCGCGCTCCGCGCTCCGCGTAATCTTCAGGCTGCGTAGCTTTCCTCCAACGATTCCTGCTACAACCGCGTAAAGCGCGAACGCCAACCCGGCAATCAGTCCCACACTGCCAACTTGATTCATGGCCTCTCAACCTGTGCTGTATTTTGCCGACCGGGGCCCGGCGGCGGGGCAGCGTACTTGGACGCGCACTTGGCCTGCACGGTTTGTGCGCGAAATACCCCGTCGGAAGTATAAGTCCCGTCGACAATCGCCTGCGCCCCATCTTTGAATGTGTCCGGCACGGTTTCCGACCCGACGTAAACCACCGGAATCGACGCCTTATCCTGCGCCAGCCGGAATCGGAGCATGGTGCCTTGCCGTACAATCGATCCCGCTTGCACGACCCCGCCCACGCGGATGTGTTGGTGCATGTTCTTTCCGCTGAGCAGCTCACTCACGGTAACGTAATACGTCTTACTCGCCTGAAATCCGGAGACCGCGCCCCAAATGGCCACGCCTACAATCACGGCAATTCCGATGGCGAACTTCCATTGCTTTGTGTTTGACGTGCTCGAATCTGATTTCATCGGCTTTTACTCTAATCTGGAATTGTGCACTCTCCTCCATGCTTAGTCAATCATCCTGCGCCCTGGCAGCAGGATAATTTTGTTCTGAGCTTCAAGTTGCCAAAAGCATGCCTGGGGCTTGTTGAAAACGAGCGGTGCTGTCATCCTAAGGAGCCAGGACGACGAAGGATCACTGCATTCGCTTGATCTTTCAAATGCCGAGATGCTTCGATCTGCTCAGCATGACAAAACTTCGATACCCCGGGGCCGAAGTCATCCTCGCGGGAGCGTCCCGTATAGGGGAAGCCGGCAAGCGTGAAGAAACGATCTGTAATGGTGTCGATGAGCCGGTTGGCAACCTCGATGCTGGTGCTTTCCTTGGCAACGTAGAGCCGGATCTCGTCAAGATCGGCCTCGGCGCGCGGGGCGAGACGGTGGGCCATCAGGAGGTTCTGGTGAGCTCGGCAACAAGGCGGGCGCGTCCGCGTTCCTTGACTTCGCTGGCAAGCTGCTGCATGGACTTCTACGTGATGGCCCGCGTGCGATCGAAGCGCGGGCGTCGTCAAGCGCGAGAAGAAAGCCCGCGCGTTGCCGCTCGCGTTCTTCCCACAAAGCCAGCGCTTCCCGTACAGCATCCTCTTCCGAGTGCAGCCGCCCACTTTCAATGGCGCGGCGGGCGAAGGCCCTCTGGTCCGGGGTGAGGTCTAAGTGCATGGTTCCAGGGTACGGCAAACAGAAGCTTCGGGCAACGCTTTCGCGGCCGGCGAGTAGAGCGGAACGCCATGTTTGCGGTCCGCATTTTTTCGCTGGCGGCCGGTGCCATCGTCGGATGCCCTGCCGTCGTGTCGAAGCTGCGGCGTCCATTTCTCTCCGGCCGGGATTTCTTCATCACCGCGCCACTGCCCGCACGGCGGGTCAGCTTGACCGAGCCTCATTGGGTCGTCCCGGCGCACGCCCGCAGGGAGAACTTCTGACCGCAAACACCGTAGTCTGGGTTAGGCGTATGCGGCCCGCTATAGTTTACATGTCCAGAGCAAGTCTCAGCGCCTGCGACAGGCGCGAAAGCTTCTCGGGCGAGAGCGCGCCGACAAAATCCGTAAGCCGGGCCTTGGGAATGCTCACCAGGCCGTCGCAGCCAATCCAACTGGGATGTTTCAATCCGTCTTCCGGCCCTACATAAACCTCCGTTTCGAGCCCGTGACCACGCGTGAACACCGGAGCGCAGACGACGGTAGGGAAACGGGAGTCAATCACGGCCTGGCGGCTGACGACAGTCATCACCCGCTGATTCTTAGGGTCTCCGCCCCCAGGACGGTGCAGCAGGTACATATCTCCACGCTTCATCTCTCTTCCCAAAGATGGTCCAGCGACTGATACGCAAGCACATCCTGCATCTCGGCGTTCAGATCGCCCGCAAAGCGGTTGATTTTGCGCACATCGCAGGCGTTGGCGGAGGCGCGTTCGCGGTAGCGGAGATACCCGCGCAGCACATCGTCAATGACGGCCGATCGGGAGCGCTTTTTCCCCGCCACGCGGTCGATGCCGCTGACAACTTCCCGCGATAGGGTAAGCGAAGTTTTCACTTTCGTCTTCATAACTACCATCGTACGACCTTTGGAGAAGCGGGACAGGTTCACGGTTGCGCAGGTTGCGAGTCACGCTGGGCGCGGCTAAATCGGCTGCGAGAGGCAGGAGGTGACTCTGAACAAGCCCGTTCCCCGAAATCGATGAGCCAGACCTCACCGCGGCGCGGAGTGGCCATCCTCTTCCTCAAGGGACCCGAACAGGGCGGCGGAGGCGGCGGCGATTTCCTCGTCTCCCAACGGTCCGGAATCGAAAGGGAGGGAGCGACGCAGTACCTCTTGCGTGAAGGCACGCCTCTCTTCCACCGGGAGATGCTCGAAGACGTCCAGCAGTGCTTCGGTATCTCTGCTCATGAACTCATCATACCAGTCCGCCCGAGTGCGACGAAGAGGTCTTTTTACAGGTTGGAAGATGGCGCTTACTCCCAGCGCTTTCAAGGAGTCCCGTTGCTCAATGACAGCGTCAAACGTACCTTCGTGCGTGTACGCGCCCACGTGAAGCGCGAAGATGATATAATTTTTCCACTCCAAACCATTCCAGCCGGATTTACCCCATTGAAATGACGCGTATCCAGGATCTAAGTAAACGCCGCGAGGCGCCGCTCCGCGCTGGACGAGCTGTATTATAATAGTCGGTCCGGCGCTTAGGGCAGGAAACCATTTCTAGCGTCAAGTCATAGGTGGAATGAAACTTACTCGTCGCGGCTTTTTACTCTCTCCTTGCGTCCTTCTTGGAAACCGGCTTCTCGAACACCTGACAACCCCCCTAAACAAGTGGGCATCACCAGTGCGTTTGGCTGCGTCCCAAGCTCCGGCCGGCGGAACGGCGCCTGAATCGCCCGTAATCTATCTGGACGTGGCCGAGCAAGCTGGCGTGACGCAAGTGAACGTTTGGGGCGGCGTGACGCACAAGGATTACATCATTGAAGCCAAGGGAAGCGGGTACGCCTTCTTTGATTACGACCAGGACGGTTGGCTGGATATTTATCTGAGTAATGGCACCCGGCTCGACGCTCATTGGCCTCCTGGTGAGACTCCGCATACGTATCTTCTGAAGAACAATCGCGACGGGACCTTCACCGACGTTACTGAAAAAGCCGGCTTGGCGTGCGAAGGATGGCAGACAGGAGTATGCGTTGGAGACTATGATAACGACGGCTGGGACGACCTGTTCCTGACGTTTTGGGGCCACAACATCCTCTTCCACAACAACGGAAATGGCACATTCACAGACGTAACCCGCAAAGCGGGGCTCTATCAGGATGAAGTGCGTTGGGGCTCCGGTTGTTGTTTTCTGGATTACGATCGGGACAGCCATCTGGACCTCTTCGTCGCCAACTACATCGTTCTGGACATCGCCAAGGTTCCGAAACCCGGTCAGACAGCTTACTGCCAATGGAAAGGCATCCCGGTGATGTGCGGCCCACGCGGTCTGCCGGGAGGCATGAATATCCTCTTTCACAACAACGGGGACGGAACTTTTACCGATGTTTCCGAAAAAGCCGGCATCCTCAAGCCAGGACCGCGTTATTCGATCACGCCGGTCTCCTACGATTTTGACAACGATGGCTGGCCGGATATTTACGTGGCGGTCGACTCAGAAGCGAGCATCCTGTTTCACAACAACCACGACGGAACGTTTTCGGATATCGGCGTGATGGCCGGCGTCGCTTACAACGAAGACGGCCAGGAACAGGCCGGAATGGGCGTGGCGGTGGCGGACTACGACTGCGACGGCTGGTTCGACATTTTTAAGACCAACTTTTCCGACGACACTTCAGACCTGTATCACAACAACGGCGACGGCACTTTCACGGATGTGACGTTCGTCTCGGGAGTGGGCCTCAACACGCTGTACGTCAAATGGGGATGCGGTTTCATCGATTACGATAACGATGGCTGGGCGGACATTCTTGAGGTGAATGGGCACGTTTACCCCGAGGTGGATGCCGCGCATCTCGACCAAACATTTAAGGAGCCGCGCGTCGTTTACCACAATGTAGGCAACGGCAGGTTCAAAGATGTTTCTAAAGAGATGGGGCCGGGAGTGACCGAGCGGTATTCCAGCCGTGGCGCGGCATTCGGAGATTATCTGAACAACGGATGCATGGACGCGCTGGTGCTCAACATGAACGCCCGTCCTTCACTACTGAAAAACGTGGGAGGAAACCGCCAGAATTGGATCAAGCTGAAGCTCCTTGGCGCGCAGTGTAACCGAACGGCAATCGGCGCCCGCGCTTACGTTACGACTGGAAAGCACCGCCAAATGGAAGAGGTTCACAGCGGCGGCAGCGTGATGTCGCAAAGCGACCTGCGCCTGCATTTCGGCGTGGGGCACGCCACGCACGCGGACCTGATTGAAGTGAAATGGCCCACCACGTGGAAAATCGAACGCTTCACAAACATCGAAGCGAACCAGATTGTCACCATCAAAGAAGGCTCAGGAATTATCAAAGCGGAGAAGGTGAGGGCGTGACTCGAACCCGGTGGTTACTCGAGCTGGTAATTGGGCGCTTCTTTGGTGATGATCACATCATGGACGTGGCTTTCGCGTAGTCCTGCTCGCGTGATGCGGATGAACTGACCGCGCTCTTGCAGTTCCTTAATGGACGAGCAGCCGCAATACCCCATTCCCGCGCGAAGGCCGCCTACCAACTGAGCGACTAAATCCGCCAGGTAGCCTTTGTAAGGCACGCGCCCTTCAATCCCTTCGGCAACCAGCTTCGACCGCTCTTCGTTCTCCTGCCCATAGCGATCGCCTGATCCCGCCGACATCGCGCCGATCGATCCCATCCCTCGATAGGACTTGAAGCTGCGCCCTTGGTAAAGAATCGTCTCGCCGGGACTCTCCTCCACTCCGGCGAATAAGCTTCCAATCATCACGGAGCTTGCTCCGGCGGCTACGGCCTTGGTGATATCACCCGAATACTTGACGCCGCCGTCGGCAATGATGGGTGCTCCGGCGTCGGCGGCGGCCCGCGCGCATTCCATGATGGCGGTGATTTGCGGCACTCCTGCGCCCGTAACGATACGCGTGGTACAAATCGATCCCGGGCCTATGCCAACCTTCAGCGCGTCGGTTCCGAGCGCCAGCAGGTCGCGCGCGCCTTCGAAAGTAGCGACGTTCCCCGCCACCAGGCTCACTTCAGGATAGCGCGCCTTTACGGCGCGCACCGCCTCCAGCACGCGTGCGGAATGACCGTGCGCGGTATCCACGACGAGCGCGTCCGCATTGGCCTTGACCAGCTCGCCTGCGCGCTCGAGAAAATCGCCCGTCGCTCCAATGGCCGCTCCCACGCGTAACCGCCCGTGCCGGTCTTTCGCGGCGTTTGGATACTTGATTCGTTTCTGAATGTCTTTGACCGTGATAAGGCCTTTCAAGTGGAAATCGCGATCCACCACCAGAAGCTTTTCCACCCGATGCTGATGGAGGATCTTCTGCGCGTCGTCAAGCGTCGTGCCTACGGGAACGGTGATCAAATTCTCCTTGGTCATCACCGCTTCGACCGGCAGGTCGTACCTCGACTCAAATCGCAAATCCCGGTTCGTCAGGATGCCGACCAGCCTGCCGTCGAGAGTAACCGGCACGCCTGAAATTTTGTACTTCGTCATGATCTCGAGGGCGTCTGCGATCCGGTTCTTGGGTCCGATCGTGACCGGATCCACGATCATTCCACTCTCCGACCGCTTCACTTTGTCAATCTCGGAAGCTTGGCGATCGATTGGCATCGTCCGGTGGATGATGCCAATCCCTCCCTGCTGCGCCAGCGCGATCGCCAGACGAGATTCGGTGACGGTATCCATCGCCGCACTGATGACCGGTATGTTGAGCGTGATGTTACGGGTGAAAACGGTGCGCGTATCCGCGTTCGTTGGAAGCACCGAGGATTTCGCGGGCGCAAGCAGAACGTCGTCGAACGTTAGCGCCTCGCGGATCGGTCCGTCAATCATAAACCTCCTCTAGTCTGAATCTCTGCCGAAGGGCAATGAAGTCTCTCATTCTATCGGCCACGCTTCGAGACGGTCAAGCAAGAGCGATGACCACTCAATTGGACTCGATGGTCCTCCGGCTGCGTCATGTTTCCGGAACATCCGTTCACTCGATGAACGAAGGCAGAGAAGTCGGCCGCATCACGCTGGAATCCGGTCGAGCGCGCGATCGAGGTCGGCAATAATATCTTCGACGTCCTCGACGCCGGTCGAGACACGAACCAGACCGTCGGTGATTCCAAGCCGTCGCCTCTCTTCCGCAGGAACGCTGGCGTGGGTCATGCTGGCCGGGTGAGAGATCAAGGACTCCACTCCGCCCAGACTTTCGGCCAGGGAGCAGAGCTGCACGGACTTCAGCAATATGCGGGCATTTTCAAGCGAACCGGTTTCAAAAGAGAGCATGCCGCCAAAACCGCTCATCTGACGCCTGGCCAGCTCGTGCTGTGGATGAGAGGGCAAGCCGGGATAATGCACCCCCTTCACCTTCGGATGACTCGCAAGGTGCTGTGCTACGGCGCGGCCATTCAGGTCGTGCTGGCGCATTCGCACCGCCAGCGTCTTCACTCCTCGTAGCACGAGCCAGCTATCGAACGGACTCAAAACCGCTCCGGCTGCGTTCTGGAAGAATTGGATTCTGCGCGCCAGCTCCGGGTCTTTCAGAATCACCGCGCCGCCCACCCCGTCGCTGTGGCCGTTGAGGTACTTCGTCGTGCTGTGAACCACGATGTCAGCGCCAAGCTCGATGGGCCGCTGAAAATAGGGGCTCGAAAAGGTGTTATCGACGGCGACCAGCACACCCCGGGCATGGGCGATCTCCGCAACTGCCGCGATGTCCGTTATCTCCATGACGGGGTTCGTGGGGGTTTCGATGAAGACCAGGCGAGTGCGGGAGCCTAAAGCTCGCTCTACTTCGTCTGCGCGCCGCGTATCCGTGTAAGTGAAATTGAGGCCATAATCCTTCAGCACCAATTCGAACAGTCGAAACGTTCCGCCGTAAAGGTTCCGTCCCGCGATCACATGGTCGCCCGCCTTCAGAAGGCTCATGACGGCGTGGACGGCTGCCATGCCGGAGGCAAAGGCCAACCCGCGCGTTCCACCCTCCAGCGCCGCAATGTTTCGCTCGAGCGCCGCCCGCGTAGGATTGCCCGTCCGCGAATACTCGTACCCCTTGTTCTTCCCAAGCTCGGTCTGGACGTAGGTCGACGTCTGGTAGATCGGAACGATGATTGCCCCGGTGGCAGGGTCAGCTTCCTGGCCTATATGAATCGCGTCGGTTGAAAATCCCATAGCTCAGCAATCGGCTTTCAGCAATCAGATTGATTGATCGTCAACGGGCACGGCCGCTTCACGGAGGAATCGCGCGGATTGCTCCGGCGGAGTGGGATTAATGTAAAAGCCGGTGCCCCACTCAAACCCGGCCACTTTAGTGAGTTTTGGCATGATCTCCATGTGCCAGTGGTAGTATTCGTTTTCGCTCTCGGGAAGCGGAGACGTATGAATCACAAAGTTGTAGGCCGGCTTTTCCAATACCTGGTCCAGGCGCATCAGGACGTCCTTGAGAATGCGCGCAAACTGGGAATACTCCTGCTTCGAAGGCTGCTCATAGGCGGATTGATGGACGCGGGGCACGATCCACGTTTCGAACGGAAACCGCGGAGCGAAAGGTGCAATCGCTACGAAGGCTTCGTTTTCCGCTTCCATCCGGATGCCGGATTCCATTTCCTGATGGATGATATCGCAATAAATACAGCGCTCGCGGTACCTGAAGTATTCGGCCGCACCGCTCATCTCCTCATGCACTTGCTTCGGCACGACGGGAAGCGCGATAAGCTGAGAGTGGGTGTGCTCGAGTGACGCTCCGGCAGCTTCTCCGTGATTCTTGAAAATGAGAATGTATTTGAAGCGGGTGTCTTTCTTCAAGTCAAGAATGCGGTCGCGAAAGGCCCAAAAAACGTCCTCGATCGCGTGAGGGTCAAGCATGGCGAGCGTTTTATTGTGATCGGGAGTCTCGATCACGACTTCATGAGCGCCAACGCCCTCCATCTTGTCGTAGAGACCTTCGCCCTGGCGGTTCAGCGACTCCTCAATGCGCAGGGCGGGAAACTTGTTGGGCACCACGCGAACCCACCAGCCCGGTGTGTCGCGCTGAGTTCCATCCTTTCGATAGGCCATGATCTCCGGTGGCGTCTTGGATTCATTATTCGTACAAAAAGGACAGAAGCCGGATCCGCGGATTTCTACCTTGTCGCGCACAAAGTCACTAGGCCGCTTCGCCCGGTCGGTAGAGATAATGACCCACCGTCCGGTAACCGGGTCCTTCCTCAGTTCGGGCAAGCCAGCGTCCTCCGTATCGAGTTTCGCATAATATTATACTTGCCAAGGAGAATTCATTTGAATGCGCCCTTGATCAGTCGCAGCCGGTAACCGTTCGAGGCGTCCCTTGCAACGCTGACGATATCGAAGCGATAGTTCACGGGCTTCTGCTTCAACCGGCGCAGGTAAGAACGCGATGCGGAGATGATTCGTTTCTGTTGGTCGCGCGTGACCGCAGCCTCCGGCGGTCCGGCTTCGTCCGAGCTGCGCGTCTTCACTTCCACGAAGGCAAGCGTCGGACCCTCCCACGCCACGAGGTCCAACTCCCCTCCACCTGCATGCAGCCTCAAATTCCTGGCGACGACGGTATAGCCCTGGCGGCGCAAATACCAGTATGCGAGCGTCTCTCCACGCTTGCCCGTCTCGAGATGCGCCGCTCCCCCCGGGCTCGCCGCCGGCGCCACCGCGCGCCGAGCCCGGCGGCGTTCCTGCCACATGAGCGCTGCATAAATCGCGCGAGCCACCAGCGACATTGAAGTCTCCAACTTTCCAACGCCGCCGCGGCAGACAGGATCGGCGTTGGACATTCCATCTTTCCGCCGGCAGGACAGGCTGCGGAAAAAGTCTTTCGGGAGTTGACGTAGCGCCGGCTTCCAGCCGGCAACTCCCTTCAATTCAACGGAGGCCGGCAAGATGCCGGCGCACCATCCGCAGCGCCGCCGAGTTTTTCCGCAGCCTGAGGAGGCGCTCGCTTAAGAATTCATGACTCAGCATCCGTGATGCACTGTTCCAGAACCTCGAGCGCGAAGTCGGCGTGCTCTTCTTCGACGATCAGCGGCGGCATCAGGCGTAAAGTGCTTTCCCCACAGCCTAGCACCAGCACGCCGCGTTGGAACGCTTTTTGTACCACTTGGTTTCTCACTTGCGGATTCGGCTCTTTGCTCGTCCGATCTTTGACGAACTCGATTCCGATCATCAGGCCGAGCCCGCGGACATCTCCTATGGTGCGATGGCGCTCCGGCCAGCCGGCCAGCCGCTTCCGGATGTAATCACCCATTCGCCCGGCATTCGCGATATATTTCTCTTCGAGCAGGCGAATCGTCTCCAAGGCTGCTGCGCATGCGATCGGATTCCCGCCAAAGGTGGAAGCATGGGCGCCAGGAGCCCAATCCATGATGTCTGCCTGCGCGACCGTTACTCCGAGCGGCATCCCGGACGCAATTCCTTTGGCCGTGACCAAAATATCCGGCACGACGCCGAAGTGTTGCGACGCCCACATCTTGCCCGTGCGTCCCATACCGCACTGGACTTCGTCGAAAACCAGCAGAATGCCGTAACGGTCGGCTATTTCACGAAGCCGCCTGAGGAAGCGCGCCGGGGGAACCACATACCCCCCTTCGCCCTGGATCGGCTCGACCACAATCGCCGCCACCTCTTCAGGTGGCAGCGAGGTGGTGAAAAGCTGCTTCTCAATCACGTCAGCACACAAGCACTCGAGCTCGCAGTCTGCCGTGCGGCCGCAGGGACAGCGATACGGATTGGCGAAAGGAACGTGAACCACTCCGGGCACAAGCGGTCCAAACCACCGGCGCTGCACCGGCTTCGAAGCGGTGAGGGAAAGCGCCCCGAGCGTTCTGCCGTGGAACGCCTTGAAGAACGCGATAAACTGCTGCCGCTTGGTGTGATACCGGGCCAGTTTGAGCGCGGCTTCCACCGCTTCCGCTCCCGAATTGCCAAAGTAAACTCGCTTGGGAAAATCCCCGGGAGTGATCTCGGCCATTTTCTGCGCCAGTTGCGCCAGCAGTGGGTAATAGAAATCCGTGCCAGACATGTGGATCAGGGTTTGAGCCTGCCGCTCGATGGCCTTCACGACCTGGGGATGACAATGGCCCGTGGAAACAACGGCAATCCCAGCGCTGAAATCGAGAAATGTGTTCCCGTCTACGTCCTCCACAACCATCCCTTCTCCCCGCCTGGCGACCAGCGGATACTCACGCGCATAAGAAGGCGAAACAAACTGCCGGTCCAGGGCAAGAATCTTCTGGGCCTCCGGGCCGGGCAACGAAGTGCGAATTTCAGCGAATCGGTTCTTCATCTTAACCTCCTCCAAACGTCGGGGTCGCGTGCGGGCAAAAAACGAAAGTGCGGCGATGCCTTTCCACCTCGTGGAATCAGCATGACGCTCCCACGTTTTTCCAGGAACGTGTTAGCAGGCCTGTTCTTTTGCTAACGAGCAAACACTATCTTGAGAAGGGTTCAGTCTCCCGCAAAAAGGCTGGGCCGAGCCCAAGAGGGAAGAATGCAAATTGGATGAGGATCTCTTCGGCGAGGAACACGCCGCCGCTCCTCGAGAGCTAAGACCTCCTCGCCGGGAGTACGTCCTTGCCTGGAGGGTAAACAGCATTTCCCCACTGGTCTAGCCCAGACCAGTCGCCCAGCTCGTCCCTTTGGAGGAAAGGGACATGGAGCGAGAGCGTGACGGGCAACGTGTGGAAAGCCGCGTAGAGCCATAGGTTCAGCCGATCGGATTATTTCCGCCTCCATCGTGCTCCAGCTTTCGTATCTTCCAGTATAACACCCGCTTGAAGCAGGTCTTCCCGAATGCGGTCGGATTCTGCATAGTTGCCGCCCCGCCTCGCCGCCGCGCGCAAGCCGATAAGTTTTTCGATCTCGGCATCGGTGAAGGAGGGAACCTGAGCCGCGGGAGAACCGTTCGCGTGGTCCGCCTCTTCTCCTCCCGTCGTTCCGCCTGAGTTCGCGCGAACATCCTGAAGCAGCCCGTGCTGCTGGAGCTTTTGGTGGTCGCAATCCTCTAACACGACGAAAATCCTATCCCATCGGTCAAGAAGGTTGAGGCAAGCGGCGCGGGCCTGCAACGGAAACGTTCCGCCATCCATGGCGGCGTTCGCTTCAGAAATCAGGACAAACACCGGGGCCAACGCCTCCGCCGTATTCAGATTGTTATCCAAAGCCTCTTCAAAGGATTGAGCTGCCTTCCGGATGCTCTCGTCGATTGCCGGATTGGCCGTCTCTGGAAACTCCTCCTTCGTGAGACGGAATCGGAAGTTGCGCAAACGCTCAATGGATTTTCCGGCCTGGTGCAGACCTTCGAAGGTGAAATTCAAGCGTTTGTGATAGGGGACAGAAGCCAGAAGGTAACGAATGGCGGAGGGCTTGGCTCCGCGGGCGATGAGGTCCCGAAGGGTATAGAAATTGGCCAGGGACTTCGACATCTTCTCGCCGTTGACGAGCAGGTGCTCAGCGTGAAGCCAGAATCGCGCGAAAGGCTTGCCTGTAGCTGCTTCGGCCTGGGCGATTTCATTTTCGTGATGAGGAAAAATCAGGTCACTTCCGCCCGAATGGATATCAAATGTTTCTCCCAGGTAGGTCATGGCCATGGCGGAGCATTCCAGGTGCCAGCCCGGCCGCCCCGGACCAAAAGGGGCGTCCCACGACGGCTCGCCCGGCTTCGCCGCCTTCCATAATACAAAGTCCCGGGCACTGTCTTTTTCGTACTCGTCCGCATCGACGCGCGCGCCTGCGAGGTTTCCAGAAAGATCGATCTTGGAAAGCTTGCCGTAATCCTTGAATTTCGATACGCGAAAATAGACCGACCCTCCGCTACGGTAGGCGAAACCCGCCTGCTCGAGCCGTTCGACGAGTTTCACCATCTCGGCAATATGATCCGTGGCGCGGACGAGCACTTCCGGCGGGTCAAGGCTCAGGAGGTCACGGTCCACGAGAAAAGCATCAACGAATTTTTGTGTGTAATCGCGAAGAGAAAGGCCCTCAGCTTGGGCGTTGCGGATGGTCTTGTCATCCACATCAGTCAGATTCATGACCTGGAGGACGCGGTAGCCGCGATACTTAAGGAAGCGGCGCAGGATATCCTGAAAAACGAAGGTGCGGTAATTGCCGATGTGGGCGTAGTCGTAAACCGTGGGCCCGCAGGTGTACATACGAACATCGTGGTCCACGAGAGGCTCGAACACTTCCACCCGGCCCGAGAGCGTGTTGAGAAGGCGCATGGACATGAAGAGTGAATTATGAATTAGGAATGATGAATTGTGAAGCGAGCGACGTTTCTATTTCTTTCGACATCCAGGCGGTCGACCATCACACGAGCGTTTGGCAGCGCGATCGGGCCGCTCCCCACGCCATCCGAGCGAGTGGACACCACAGGCGGCCGGCGCGCTCTGTGGCTTCAACCGCTTCAAGGACGATCGGCGAGAACCTGGAGCGCCGCAACACGGAGTTTACTGGGGTGAGCGACGGGATTCGAACCCGCGACGTCCAGATCCACAGTCTGGCGCTCTACCAACTGAGCTACGCTCACCACATCTGTTGCGTTTGAGGCTCGTATCCCTTTGTATCATCCGTGCGAGAACAGTGTCAACGAAGCAAACCATACGATTATTATCTTCAAGGTGACCCCGCAGGCATCGATGGTGAGGACAACGTTTTTCTCAAATAGTGAACACGTTTTCCGCTCCGCAGTTCACCCGTCCTGCCCCCAGCTTTTGACTCCGCTTAACGTTCGAGATAACACGAGGCATTGCTACTACTTATTTCGAAGAGGCCAAGAAGCAGCGCGCGCGTCATGCTTTGGACAGGGAATTGCACCAAGGGGGCATGAGGCGACCGTCCCCGCAAGTGGGGGATGGCGGTCTGGAGGGCATGGGAAGGGGATGCCCTCCAGTTTGGAATGAATGAAGCAGCCGTGAGTTTGGCTGGTTACGCCAACATCGGCAATGGGAAGGGGACCGTGGACGTTCAATTGAGAAGAGGAAAGCGCGCCATCCGCCAGTATCTAAGAACGGCGTACACGGAGGAGCGTCTCGTCTGGCTATTGGCTCATGCGCGTAACGGCAAGCTCACTTATCAATCGTGCTGCTGCCTGATCGGAGTCGCAACTGCCGATCATCCGCTCAGGGCCAACGCGGACGTCAATGAAGCTTCCGGGGCTCATTACCATCTGGCTCGAAAGTTTCTGGGCGCGAGGGAAGCCGAGCAAGCTTACTGGGAATTAGGTTACATCGGTGCTTCGCGATTCGTCGCCTCCAGCGATGAACTGCGCCGCCGCCGGCTTGTGCCGATGATTCTTTCGGAAATCCGGCAGCGCGAGAGATCGAAGGGTTCTCTCGGCCAGATCCAGACGGAATCTTACGCTCGCCTTCATCCTCGAAGGCACCTGTCTGACAATGGATCGTGAGCGCGGCCCTGCTGACGCGGGCGCCTATTCAGCGGACGGGTGGTACGTGAGAAACGAGCCTGGGCCTCCAGCGCTGGAAGCGGCGGTCAGGGCCTTCGCCGGATTGAATTGCGCTGCAGGGATGACCAGCGCGCCGCTCTCTTCCTTGAAGAAAGTCGGCCGGGTGGTGCCGGGCTCGATGTCCACCGTAATGAGGTCTCCCAGGTGGATCTGATCCGTCGCAACCAGATTTGAAATTGGAAATACCAAGTGTCTTTCGAGAGCACGCTTCAAGTGGCGGGCGCCATACTTCGGGTCAATTCCCTCCAGCAGCAGAAAATCCCGAGCCGATGAGGTCAGTTGAAACACAAACTGCTTGCCTGCCGTCGATTTCATGATCCGTTCCTGAATCCGCTCAAGCTCGATGTCGAGGATCGCTTCGAGGTGCAGGCGTTGCAGGCTCCGGAAAACGATCACGCGGTCAATCCGGTTCATGAATTCAGGCGAGAATTTGCGCCGCGCCGCTTCTGAGGCGGTCTTATAAATCTTGTGGTCCAGTTCTGCGTCATCGAATTTGCCTGCTCCAACGAATCCGAGAGTGCCCTCTACCAGGCTCGCCATCTCCTGAGAGCCGAGGTTGGAGGTGAGGAAGAGCATCGATCGTGAAAAGTCAACTCGCCGATTATCGCCCAGTGTCAGTGTTGCTTTGTCCAGGATTCCCAGAAGAAGCTGCCACAGCGCATCACTGGCTTTTTCAACCTCGTCAAAAAGCACCAGAGAAAGCTGTGTGGTTTCCGTCTGGTATTGGTCAATCGCTTCCTGCGTAATCAACGGGTGCGTTTCGCGATGGCCCAGGTATCCGGGAGGAGACCCGACAAGCTTGGAGATTTCATGGCTGTGCTGGAACTCTGCACAATCCACCTTAAGAACCGCGCGAGCATCACCAAAGAGAACTTCGGCGGCTGCCTCCACCAATCTCGTTTTGCCGGAACCGGTGGGACCTAACAGCAGCAAATTCGCCAACGGGCGTCCAGGCGCCGAGATGCCCGCACGGAACACCTGATAAACTCGAGAGAGTTGGCGAATCGCGCGGTCTTGGCCCACGACCCTCCTGCGAAGCCCATCTTCGAATTGCTGAACCTCCGGGCTCCTTTTGGCCGGGTCCAGCATGAGGCGCATGGTTGCCATGGTGTGCTCCAGTTCGTCGGCCCGCTGAATAACACACGGGGCGATGTTCGGAGATCAAGCTATTAGCAAGTTGGGTGCCACGGCAAGCGCCGGTGCTTTCTAAGATCGATGCCTCTATCGATGTAACTGAAACAAAAAGCTTTAACCCGGTGCATCGAAGTCTTCGAACGTGCACCGTTGCGATACTTTGTTTTCATTCCGGGAATCAGTGACTCTTTTTGGAGAGTGCTCGGGCGCTCACCGTCTCGTCATTAGTAACTCTTCATCATTCGGCTATCCCGGCACTTGTGCCTGATATTTCGGAGAAAGCGCTCCAGAGACGGCAGCTTTCTTTCAACGGATTACCAGAGTTTGGCGAGTCTCCACACCCTCCATTCCCAACCATCTTACTTATTTTCATAAACTTACTGGGATACTACCGGACTGATTCTAATAACACGCTTATTTTCAACTACTTACTGGGATTGTTGGTATCGGCGCTCAAAGCGGTTATTTGTTTTCAGCAACTTACTGGGTTTGTTGGTCATCGATTTGCCACCACCTATGTCTGATAATGTAGAAGGGGTTGTTTTCATCCCTTCTGTTCATCAGCACTTTTTCCACAACCTCCACTGCTTCTGGTTGAGACATGCTCGGGTGGCCGCCGTAGCCCTGTCTGCTTCTCTGAACCACATCCGGCTTGCCTTGTTCAGGATGCGGAAAGAGTCTTTCGGGAGTCGACGTAGCGCCGGCTTCCAGCCGGCAACTCCCTTCAATGCAACGGAGGCCGGCAAGATGCCGGCGCACCACTCGCGGCGGCGGCGAGTTTTTCCGCAGCCTGTTGTTGCCGTTCCGAGTGCCCGGCGCGTCAAGCTTGTGGCGCAGGGACGCTCCGCGACGAGCCGCCTGTGGAGACGCCAGGGGACCCATCTCACAAGCATGCCCTGAAGACGGCCGCCGAAGTCCGGAGCCCACCACGTCTAGTGTACTACTGTAGCCTATTATTTTCAAGGGGCTGGCGTGAGTTTGGACTGCGGCGGATCACTTGGACGATTCCACAGCCGACCTGCTCGCCCGCGACGGCCTCAAGGGGCCACAGCGGCGAGGATTTGACGGCTCGATCCTGCATGCAGGCTCGCGGAGGAAGTCTTTTCAAATGGGGGCTCTTCGTTCTTGCCAAACTTATTTTCTGATAAGTACTCTTGTTCGCCGGAGCGCTCTCCGCTACACTTATCGGCACGGGGCTAGTTTGAACGAACGCGGTCTATTCATCACATTAGAAGGCATCGACGGGGCGGGAAAGAGCACGCAGTTGCGGCAGTTAGCAGCATGGCTACGCGAGCAGGGCCACGCTGTCTGCGTCACGCGCGAGCCGGGCGGCACTCGCGTCGGCGAGCGAATTCGACACATCCTGCTTGGCTCGCCTTCAACTCCCATTACCGCGCTTACCGAGCTCCTTCTGATGTACGCGGCGCGCCGCCAGCACCTGGAAGAAGTGATACTTCCGGCGCTCAAGCGTGGTGAGCTGGTGCTGAGCGATCGGTTCAATGATGCCAGCTTTGCCTACCAAGGATACGGCCGCAAACTGGGCGAGGGACCGGTCTATCTGATGGATCAGCTCATTTGCGGGCGCACGCAGCCGGATCTGACGCTTGTGCTGGATGCGCCGCCGCGCCTGACGCTCGCGCGCGCCAGGAAGAGGTCCCGCGGAAATCACGACGGCCGGTTTGAAGAAGAAGGCATGACTTTTCAAGAAAGGGTTCGCAGGGGCTATCTCGCCATTTCCCGGCGGGAGCCCGGCCGGGTGAAGATCGTGCCAGCCGGCGGCTCAACCGTCCGCGTGCAACAGCACATTCGGGAACTCGTCGATGCCTTTATGAGGCGGCAGATGAAGCGTCGGGCAAGCCGGCGATCGATAGTGCGTGGCTGAACCATGGGCTTTGACACTTTCCTTTCCAACCCGCAAGCCATAGCGAGCGTGAAAGCAATGCTGGCTGCCGGATCCGTCCCCGGTGCGCTACTATTCACCGGACCGGACGGCGTGGGCAAAAAAACTCTGGCGCTGGCTATGGCAAAGGCTCTCAATTGTGAGCGAAGGAAGGATGATTACTGCGGCGACTGCCGTTCCTGCCGCAAGAGCGACGAAATGACCGCCCTGACCCTCGAGGACCTTGCACGCCGGCGGGCGATGAAAGACGCGGCGCGGAGGGCCGAAGGGCTGGCCTACTTTGACGTTCAACTGATCGAGCCGCTCACGCGGTTCATTTTGACTGAACAAATCCGCCAAATGCGGAGCGTGGCCTACACGAAACCGTTTGAGCTGCGCCATCGCGTGTTCATTGTGGATCAGGCGCAGGCCATTCATTGGCAGGCGGCAGACCTGCTGCTGAAGGTCCTCGAAGAGCCGCCGGATAGTTCCCGGTTCATTCTGGTCTGTGCCAATCCTCATGAGCTTCGCTCTACCGTCAGGTCCCGATGCCAGCGCGTTCCTTTTCAGCCAGCTTCCGACGCTGTGATCGAACAACTCCTTAGAACCGAAAAAAAGATCCCCACATCCCATCTGAAGCTTGCCCTGCGCATGGTCTCGGGGAGCATCGCGGCTGCGAAGAATTTTGACTTGGAAGAGTTTCAGGCGCGCCGGAAGCCGTGGATTGGGTTTCTGAATGCAGTTGCTGCCCAAGGCGACCGCACCTTCGCGCCTTCGGATTGGAAGCTGCTTTTCGATTCCACCAAGGCTCTTGCTGACGACCGAAGCAATCTGGAGGCGACGCTGCGGCTTGGCTACGCTCTCCTCAGCGATCTGTTGCGTTTTCTTGCCGACGAGCCAGACGCCATTCGAAACCTTGACCTCACGCCACGCCTCGAGGTCTGGAGCGGACAATTAGGCCTTGCCGGGATCGACCGCCTTAAGAACGGCCTGGACTCGGCATACCGGCTGCAAACCCGCAACGTGAACCAGCAACTGGCTTGGGATGCCGTCGCCGCCGGCATGGTCATCCAGCGCGAATGAGCTTCCGAGAAAGGACCGCAGCCGGCCAGGCATTTTCCGGCTCAAATCGGCGCCCATCGCTTCCCGCCCTGGCTTCGTTTCTCAACTTCCGGCACCACTGCGATGCCACGGGGAATCCAGGAGCAGAAGCCTTGCGGAGCGGGCTTGCAGGCGGAGGGGTTGAAGCGGATGCGGCGCGTCAGCGCGTCAAGATCGGACTTCCGCGCAGCGGCCAGAATGGCAGAATCATGATTGACGTGGGCGACGCGAATTAAGGTGAAGGATTCGCACCCACTCGTCGATCCTGGGAATCTGAAACAGTGGTTCGATCGGATGACGCGAATGAATGACGAGTCCCTTCTCATGAATCTCTGCCGACTTGAAGATCACACGAACGCCGTTACCACGCACGTGCTTCACGGCATAAATCGAGGTCTCGTAGCCGATAAAGTCCGGCCCGGCTGAAAGCGCAATGATATTCGGGGAGGCGCTGCCGATGACCTGTTCGCGGCGTGTTTCCCGCGTCTCAATCGGCTGCGTTTTAACCAGGTAGCTGCCGGATTTGGTTACGGGCGTAACCACACGCACCCGCCATCCCGGTTGCAGGTCAATCCAATAGGGAGAAGAAGCCGAGGGCGGCACGCTCGGAATCTCAGACTCAGGCCGCATGCAGCCGCTCTCGACGGCCGCCAGGATGACCGTTATCGCCAGGAATGCACGCGGCAGTCTCACACCGGCGCCTGCCCTATCGGTAACTCGAGCACCGTAACAGCCCCCTCACCATTCGCAATTCATCCTGCTTGGAAAACTCGAGATTCCCGTGGCGGATTATATCGCTGATCTTTAACGCCACTGTTCGAGCCGCCAAGCCGCGGACCCCAATAACGGAGGTCCGCGGCTTCTCAGACTGCGGAAAAACTCGGCGACGCCGCGGATGTGGTGCCGGCATCTTGCCGGCCTCGGTTGAATTGAAGGGAGTTGTCGGCTGGAAGCCGGCGCTACGTCAACTCCCCAAAGGATTTTTCCGCAGCCTGTTCTGCCGGCAACCGCCCTGCGGGTGTTCGATGGTGGCCGCATGTCACGGCTTCGCCGCCCTTTCCTCTGCGATCGCTATTTCTTCGTGACTGCACGTTTGCCGGGAATCGCGGCTGAGATACACTTTGGCACGCGCATCAGCTTGCCGCTTTCCCGCTATGGTTTGCCGGGAATCGCGGCTGAGATACACTCCCGGCAGCAGTATGGTCTGCCGTGACGTCGCTATGGTTTGCCGGGAATCGCGGCTGAGATACACTCCCGGTTTGCGTTCCGTCCACATAGATCAGGCTATGGTTTGCCGGGAATCGCGGCTGAGATACACTCCAATTATGGATTGGTTGATATAAATGCCGCTATGGTTTGCCGGGAATCGCGGCTGAGATACACTGGAACGGTTGAGGGAGCTTCATCACGAGCTTGCTATGGTTTGCCGGGAATCGCGGCTGAGATACACTCCTCGCGCATACTGGCCATAATGGTTTCGGGCTATGGTTTGCCGGGAATCGCGGCTGAGATACACTTTCTCTCCATCCTCCCTCACCATTTCCCGGGCTATGGTTTGCCGGGAATCGCGGCTGAGATACACTTAACGATCGGCGATCCCTCCGGCTCCGCTTGCTATGGTTTGCCGGGAATCGCGGCTGAGATACACTTGGTTCGGCTCAATGCACTGCCGGAGGCCGGCTATGGTTTGCCGGGAATCGCGGCTGAGATACACTGCGCGGGCTACAGCAAGTTTCCGCGCGCCGCTATGGTTTGCCGGGAATCGCGGCTGAGATACACTTCACCTGGTTCGCGCTGAACCTGACCGCGGCTATGGTTTGCCGGGAATCGCGGCTGAGATACACTTACATCCCCCGGATTTCTCTGAAATCCGGGGGCTTGGACCTTGCGGGCTTTCAGAAAAACGAGAGCTGCTGAGGCGGATCCTCCACTGGCTTACGTCTTTTCCCAAAATAAACCTCCATCTTTTCGAACTGGCGGTCCGTCACTGAGATGAGCCGAACTTGCCCATGGCTGGGCAAAGCGGCGTGCACTTGGCGCCGCAGGACTTCCTCGGCGTCTTCGCTCGGCAGGTAATGGGCGTAGACCGAGTACTGGAGCATCGTGAATCCCTTGCTCAGGAGCCCTTTGCGGAACTGAGCGTATTCGCGGCGGAGCTCTTTTTCATCCACCGGCAGGTCAAACATGGCGAACAGCCACATGGCACGGTATCCGGAGAGCGCGAACCGGCGTTCAGGCATGGCGGAGCTCTGGAATCTCGAGTCTCGCAGCACTTCCGTCGATCACGGACGCGAGCGAGAAGGCCGTGCGAGCCGCCCAGTCAAATAGCGTGCGCGTCTCTCCGCCGTCGCTGAACCGGCCTGTGAGCGGCTCCAGCAAGGCACGCTTGGCTTCGCGGTCGAGCACGGGGACACGCTGATACCCCACGGCGAGTCGCGCTACGATGCGATCCACCAGTGGCCGGAACGGCTCCATCAGGTCGTCAGCGAGGCAGAACGTGTCGTAGCGGTTGCTATGGTGCAGGCCGAAGGTGGGATGAAGACCTGCGGCGCAGATGGCGCGCGCCACAGTAGCGCGAAGTACGGCGTAGCCGTAATTCAAGAATGGATTTACATCGTCTCCCTCGGGCGAGCGGCGGAAGCTCTCTCCAAGCAGAGCGGGCCAGTAGACGCGCGCGGCGTGGGCTTCAAGGTTCCCGCTGTCGCCGGAGCGCACCCGGCCCGCCATCGCTCTCAGGCCAAAATCTTTCCCGGCTCTCTCCTCGAGCAACCGCGCCTGGGCCGCGATCTTGGCCCGTACGATCTGCTTCCACAGCCGCTTGCGAGTGGGAGCCTTCAATTGTGCCTGGGCCGCATAGCGTTCGACCTGAAGGTGGTGAGTGACAAGGGGAAGCATCATGGCAGCAGGCTGGCGCTTCTCGTCGCAGGTCAGGAGCAAGCCGCCGTGCCGAGCCAGGCCCGCTGCAACCGCGAGCGTAAAGGTGACCTGCGGATGGGCAGCCACCAGGACCGCGATGTCCTCCAGGGGCACGATTTGCTCCCGTACGGCGGGGCCGCCATTTTGGCTCTGGGGTCGTACTTCTTGTTGCGGAGCCGCAGGGCTGGAAAGCGAGTCCTGCGCCACAATGCGGATTACCAGCAGGTCGTTCCGCACCGAAAGGTTGGCGGGCTGTTCGGAGAAATCCAGGATCCGCTCAGTCATGGGCTCCGAAGATGTTGCCCAGGGGCGTCACGCTTACTTTGCGGGCGTGAAGCTGGAGCAGCGGACTGAGAAACGGGCGCCAATACGCCTTGGAATCCATCTCCTTCCGCTGCCGGGCATCGTTGATCCGGACGAGAAACACCCGGGGGGAACCTCTCTCGGCGGTCATTCCCCGCACGATCCAGAAGCTGCGGCTGCCGCTGCTGTCGTCACATTCGACCACTTCGCCGCGAGCGAGTGAGAATTCGAACCGGGCTAGTGGCCCGTGGTTTCTCTCGACAACCGGCTTACGGGCCCTCCTCCGCCGATAGGCTTCCAGCATCGGGACTACCTCGCCCTTCCATCGACCTTCCGTGCCGTCCGGCTTAACCTCTGCATAGATTTCGACATGGTGGTTACTCTCACTCGCCACGTGTCGCACAGGCCGGCCCTCGCCCAGAGGCTCGGCGGGCACACGCTTTTCCACCCGCGCACTTCTAACCGGAATCCGCCGCCCGTCTGCGGTTGTGAAACAAGGCAGATTAGCGTCACTTCCAAATGCTTTCTTGGGGTCCCTCGCGCCAAGGGCCTCCATCTTCTCCCGCACGAGCTCCTTCACCGCATCATCGACGATATCTTTCACCTCCGTTGCAGTCATCGCCGAAAGCTTCTTCCGCACGCGCACCACTTCTACCGTCTCTCCGCTGGCGGCCTTCCGCTCGAAGGGCCGCGAGTAGATGGTTTCCTCGTGCAGCGCGCCGCTCACTTTTCTGGACACGCGATGTGAAACGACGACCTGCTTAATTTGCTCACGGACGGAATTGACGAATTCCGCCAGATCCTTACCCCACGGGGCGTCGAGGGAGGCGAGCCTGCGCTGCCACCGCTCGCGCGCATACTGTGAGGCGCGGCTTAGTTGTTGGATTGTAGAATCATTGGTCAGGGCGATTGCCGCCGCATCGACGGCATGGTGTCTGTGATCGTCGCGGGTTTTGCGAAGCTCGCCACCGCCGCTTGTAGGCCCGTCGTTCAGGATTCCGTTAAGTTTCCAGGCGCTGCGAAGCTGGGCTGTGACTTCGCCGCTGGTCACGCTGACGCGCCGGGTGTGCTCTTCATCCGCGAGGCCGCCGTAAAGCATCGCGACGTACTTCGCGGCCAGCCGGGAAGCGTACCGGGTGTCATTCAACTGCCGCTCGCGAAACCTGTTGATGAATTCGGTGGCTTCCGTCTCCGTCATCTGGAAGCGCCAGAGCTTGGCGCAGGCCGACGAAGATTTGAACCGCTTCACGCGGTCCAAAATCTGCTCCCAGCGCTCGGAGTCGCCATGGTAGGCCTCCCAAGGCGTACGGCCGCCCTTAACGTGACGGTTTTCGTGGGCCTCGCAAAGCGTGAGGTTGGCGAACGAATTGTCGAAGCAGCGTTCGTAGGGAATGATGTGCTCGATATCGAACTGCGACTCCGCGCCGAAGACCGCTTTGAAGGCAATAGGCTTGCCACTGTACGGGCAGACGCCGCCGCACTCTTCGTGGAGCAAGGCTTTGCGGATATCGGTTGCGCTTGGGTTGTCGAGACCAGTCTGCTCCTTGATCTTGTCGCTCATTCTCCGACGGGCCGCCTCATTATCGCGGTTCCGGTCGGTGAGGTTTTTTCGGTCTTTTTTTGATCTCTTCAGGTCGCGCGCCAGCTCGATGCGCACTTCGGCGGGTTTGCCGTATTGCCTAACGATAGCATTCACAACCTTGCGCAACTCGGTAAGGCTGCGCGTGACGGCGGGGTTACGGATTTCGCCGACCAGGCGGAGCGCGTCCCCACTGTCCAGCCTGGGAAGGGAATCGAATGGCCGGCACACTCCGAACCGCTCCGGGTAAAGCTGGCGGCGCGCCTCGGCGTAAGTGATGCCGTTTTCGAGAAGGGGCAACAGCTTCTCAATGGCCTTGCGGGAGAGGTTGAAGTAATCCGGCTCCAGGGAAATCTCGGCAAGTTGCTCGGCGTGTTCCTCGTCGAGCTTCCAATGATTTACGGCGCGGCGGACGAGGGCGTCTTTTTTCCGGATACTGAGGACGTCGTGTAGGGCTTGCTCGTGCTCGACGGCAGACATTGCTAGCCAGCGCTCGTTGCCGAAGACCCCGCAGAACGCGGAGGTCGTGCGGTTACCCCGAAGGGTTTTCTCGCCGCCATTCTCGATGCTGAATCGGGAGTCTTTTCTCAGTCCGAGCAGCCTTCTCACCTGGGCAAAGCTGCGGTCGCCGTCACTCTCTAGTTCTTCCGCGAGCTTCGCGCGCTCATCGAAAGTCAGAGCCCGTTGGCTTCCGTCAGGTGAACCAAGCTTCAGATTGTTGACGCTTTGCAGAAGCCGAAAGCGTTGGGCCGCGAATGAATATTTGGCCGCGCGCGGCTCGCCCGGCTCAAGTTCACAGCGCCCGACCAGATCATCGGGGAACCAGAGCCGGCGCTGGTAGAAGATCGCTGAACGGAGCTCGCTTCGGCGCTCGGGCGTAAGAATCTGCGGGTGGTGCGGGACCTGGGCGTCCCATATGCGACTGAATTCGTCCTCGTACATGCTGCGCGCCGTCCATCGCTGACGGATACGGCGCTCGAAGGGATCAAGTCGTGAGAGGTGCTCACCCAGGGTGCGTGCGCCTTCGCGGGCCATGGTCTCCCGCAGCTCGCTGATGCCCGCCTTCACTTCGCCGGGCTTTTCGTCCTTCTTGGGTGGTGCTTTACGATTGCTCTCGAAACCGCGCCTCTGCGCCAAGTGGTAGAGCGCGCGGCCCAGATAATGCGGCATCAGTTCCCCATCCAGCGCACCTGCCCGTAGGACGTAGGGGAGGACTTGATCGGGCCGCTTCAACGTGCCGCTCTGCCGTTTCTCTTCAAACCAGGGCGAGGCGAGAATGGACGAGTCAAGTTTGTTCAGCGTGTCCTGGATTTCTTCTGGGGCGGTCCCGCGGTCGTCCGGGAGCAAACCGTAGTTTTGAAGGAGCCGAAAGACCTTGCGTTGGCGCTGCCTCCGGCGCCAAATCTGGCGTCGCTGGCACCGCATCTGGCGGCGCTTGAGATTGCGCGACTCTTCCTGACCGGACTCGGTGTCCCCATCCATGCCAGCCTCGAAGACGCGCACGCCACAGCGGATGAGGCCCACGGGGTGCCCTTGGTCGTCGATACCGATTAGCGCCCAACCGAGTGAATTCGTTCCGAGGTCGATTCCTAGCAGGAAAGGCGCGGTAGGGCTTTCAGCAGGCTTTTCCATGTTTCCCCCCTTGACGATGGAAATGAAAAGATTATACTACTTCTCGTGTATCTCAGCGGCGATTGTCCCTGCTTATCTTAGTAAGCGAAGCGACTTTCGTTCGCGTAAGGCAACGCTGTTCACAGCGCCCTTGGGCCCCCTCCAGCAGGGGGCCTTCTAGTTTTTGCCCTCTTTTCCGCCGAGTGGTCCGGACTGGCCATGGTCCAGCGTCCATGAGTATTCCGGGATGAGCGTGGCGGAGCAACAACAGCGCTGCGGCCTGACCGTTGACCGAATTCGCCTGCCCGCAGATGAAAGAACCCGCATTTGAGGAAGCCCTCAAGCCGCGGACCTCAAGGGCGGAGGTCCGCGCCCCGCTCGACGCTTTACACGTATGACCCGCTGAATCGGCTCTCAACGGCAGTGGCGACGGGGAATTCGACTTATAACCTGGCGTTTTCTCACGACCGCTACGGCAGCATGACGATCTCGAAATGTGAAAACGGCATGTGCGTTCCCGATTCATTAGGGAAGCGTTGAGGTATAATCGTGGGCATGGCACAGCCCGTCATTCACATCTCGGAAGAAGAAGCCGCGAAGGACTTCGCCAAGTTGTTGGTGCGGGTGCGCGCCGGCGCGGAAGTGGTGATCGAGCAAAGCGCACAACCCGTCGCCGTACTCAAGCCCATCACGGCGCGCCCTGGCCGTCTGCTTTCTGAATCCATCGCGCTGGCGGAGGCGCACGGTTCCACAGTGACTCTGGATGAAGACTTCGCCGCCGACCTGGAAGCTGTCATCAACAGCCATCGTGAGCCGCTGAACCCGCCCGCATGGGATTAGTCCTTGATTCCACTGTGGTGATCGACGCCGAGCGCCGGGGCGATACCGTCACGCAGCTTCTGCGGCAAGTTGTTGCAGCAACCGGGGATCAACAAGCGGTCCTCTCATCTATCGGCCTTACCGAGCTTGTGCACGGCATCTATCGTGCTCGCACTCCGCAGATGCGCTCCCGCCGCGAATCATTCATCTTCGAACTCATCAGCGATGTGGAAGTTTATCCATACACCAAAGAAACCGCGTTGCTCGCCGGCAGGCTTGAGGGCGAGCAGCAAGAGCGTGGTGTCACCATTCCCTTTAGTGATCTATTGATCGGAGCCACGGCCCTGTTGCATGGCTACTCCGTGCTGACCGTCAATCCTCGCCACTTCCGGCTGATCCCGGACCTATCCATGATGCAGCTTTAACCCCCGTAAAACCGCTGGCTTTCGCTATTCTCTCGCCTTACAATCTCCCTGATGCTGGCCCACGAGGGGAATCCTTTATCTGAAAACCCGCGCCTCATTCTTCCTTTAGCTGCGATGAGAGAGTTAGCCGGAAACTCGCCTCTGGGGTTCGCGACTAAAAAAATAAACTCGCATCGAGCCTTAAGCAAAGTTATTTGTGCGCAGCCCCTTGGAACCACAGCATGGCAGCAGGGCGACGCAACAAGGCACACAGCAACGACAACCAGCAAAGCGACACCAGCAAAGCGACGTTTGTCAGCCCTGGTCCAATCGTGTAGAATGGCTGCCAAGCGATGCCTGACTTCCTCGACCATCTGAACCCACAACAGCGCCGTGCTGTAGAGTCCACTGAAGGGCCGCTGTTGATTCTGGCGGGGGCGGGAAGTGGGAAGACCCGCGTCATCACTTATCGTATCGCGCATCTCATTCAAAATTGCGGGGTGCCACCCCAGGCTATTCTGGCTGTCACGTTCACCAATAAAGCGGCGGACCAGATGAAAGAGCGGGTCGCAACGCTTTTGGGGGATTCCGTTCGAGAGTCCAGCCCTCACCTCTCCACGTTTCACAGCTTTTGCGTGAGCGTTCTGCGGCGGGAAATCGAGCGGCTGGGCTACCAGCGCGAGTTTTCGATTTATGATGACGAAGACCAGCAGCGCCTGGTCAAAGCGTGCACGAAGGAATTGGGGCTGACCGAGGAGATGCTGCCGCCGCGCACGGCCCTCTCGCGCATCAGCCATGCCAAGAACAGCGGCGTCACGCCCCAAGAGATGTTCCAGAATGCCGCAGACAGCGTCACGGAGAAACTGGCTTCAGTTTACGAGCGTTACGTCCGCAGGCTGCGCGATGCCAACGCGCTCGACTTCGACGATCTGCTGCTCAAAGCCGTCGAGCTATTCGATAAGGCCCCTGACGTCTGCGAAAAGTTCAACCGTCGTTTCCGATATTTAATGGTGGACGAATACCAGGACACCAACCGCGTTCAGTATCTGCTGATTCGCCAGCTTACGCGAAACCATCAAAACATTTGCGTGGTGGGAGACGAAGACCAATCCATCTACAGGTGGCGTGGAGCAGACATCCGGAACATTTTGAACTTCAAGACTGATTTCCCGCGTGCGGAAATCGTGCGGCTGGAGCAAAATTACCGTTCCACTCAGATTATTTTGGATGCCGCCACGGCGGTGGTGAAAAACAACCGCGAACGCATCGGCAAAACGCTTTGGTCCCAGGAAACCGGAGGAAGCCGCATCGGCCTGTATCTGGCCCAAGATGCCGACGGCGAGGCCGAATTCATTGCACAGGAAGCAGCGGCTTCCCTGTCCGCCAGCGCGGGCAACACTGTGGGCGTGCTGTACCGAACCAACGCTCAGTCCCGTCCGCTGGAGGAGGCTTTTCGCCGCCACGGCGTCCCGTATCAGATCGTCGGAGGGTTCCGCTTCTATGACCGTGCGGAGATCAAGGATGCCATCGCCTACGCCCGGCTTGCGTTGAATCCTCGCGATTCTGCCGCTTTGTTGCGGATCATCAACACGCCTCCACGCGGCTTAGGCCAATCCACCATTGGCGCCCTTCGCACGGCGGCGCAGGAACGGGGGCTCAGCGTATGGGAAACCCTCGAAGCTGAGATCGCCGCTCAAACCTTTCCTCTGCGCGCAAAGAAAGCTTTCGAGGCGTTGCTCGTCATCCTCCGGCAGAACAAGGAGGACGCCGCGTCTCTCTCGCTCGGCTCGTTCTTCACGAACCTTCTGGACCGAACGGGATTGATGAAGGCGCTTGAAGCGGACGACTCCATCGAGGGAGAAGGCCGCCGCGAAAATCTTCAGGAATTGGTGAATGCGGCCCTGGAAGCCGAAGAACGCGGCGACACGTTGCGCTCCTTTCTGGACCACGCGGCGCTCGTCTCCGACGCCGATGACTACAAGGAAAGGGCGCGCGCCACCCTCATGACTCTTCACACGGCAAAAGGGTTGGAATTTGCCACTGTATTCCTGGCCGGCATGGAAGAAGGGTTATTCCCTCATAAACTATCGCAGGGAGACGGTACAGCGATTGAGGAGGAGCGGCGGCTTTGCTACGTCGGCATGACGCGCGCCAAGCGCCGGCTGGTCCTGACGCGGGCTCTCTACCGGCGTCTTTACGGAGAAGACTCTTTTCGTGGCACGCGCCCCTCCCGTTTTCTTGATGAAGTCCCGGATACGTTGACGGAGGCGATCAGCGCCGAATCTGCCCTCGGCAAGCCCCAAACCTCATGGCATAATTCCCTGGATACCGTCGAGAGCATCGATCGGTTCTTGTCCGAGCATGTGGCTCGGTTCGAGCGCGCGGGCGGAGAGCGAACCGGCTCGCTGAAGTCTTCCACAAGCAAATGGAAGCTCGGGTCGCGCGTGCGTCATGCGAAATACGGCGTGGGCACGGTGGTTGACTGTGAAGGCGAAGGCGAGGATGCGAAAATCACGATCAGCTTTCCCGGCCATGGCCGCAAAAAGCTGGTTGACCGCTATGCGGCCCTCGAGAAGGTTTAGCCATCATGTGAAGTGGCCGAAACAAATCCCTGTGAAAGCCATCACGTTTGCTTCATTCCCGTTCTGAAGGCAGAATTTCATCATCCGTTTCCAGAGGAAAACTCAAGTGGACACAAGAAAGATCACAGACAAGCAGGAACGTAAGAGGTTGAAACGGGAGGCACGCAAGAAGACGCCTCCCAAGCCGAAAAGAACCGCCCCTCGTGGGTCCCGCAAGCCTCGTGTCAAGAAGCGGGGCCCGACCGTAGCGGCACGGTAATGGAGTCCGGCGCGGGCGTGCAGGCGCCGTGGGGTGCGCGCCAAGAACTCTTGATGGAGGGCGGACTCCCAGAATCCGACGCCCCAGACCCAGCCCCAGACTTCCGACTTCGCTCTTGAAAAGCCAAATATTCCAGACCAAGAGTATCGACAGGCTCATTGCTGAATCGGAGGAGCCCGAGCATCGCCTCCGAAAGACGCTGGGGCCCTGGTCGCTGACGGCCTTGGGCATCGGCGCGATCGTCGGCTCCGGGATATTTGTGCTGACCGGGACCGCGGCGGCAGGACAAAAACTTGAAATGCGGTCCTTATTGAATGCTCCCCTGCTCGGCGTGTTGCTGCACGGCGCGCACGCTCTGGGGTTCAACGGCCGGCCCGGCGCAGGGCCTGCCATCGCTTTATCTTTCCTCCTGGTTGCCTTCGTCTGCGGACTCGCGGGGCTTTGCTACGCGGAATTAGCCTCCATGATTCCGATCGCGGGCAGCGCCTATACCTACACTTACGCGACACTCGGCGAAATCGTTGCCTGGATTATCGGCTGGGATTTGATCCTGGAATACGCGGTCAGCAACATGGCCGTCGCCGTAGGGTATTCCGCGTATATCGACAATCTGTTCCAAAGCTTCGGCATCCATCTTTCCCGGCAATTCACGCAGCCGATGCTTGTGGGCGGAAAATGGACGGGGTCATATTTCGATCTCCCAGGCTTCCTCATCGTCATGCTTCTCACCGTCATTCTCGTGATTGGCATCCGGGAAAGCGCAGAAGCCAACAGCGTGATGGTGGGAGTGAAGATTATCGCCATTCTCATCTTTGTAGCGGCTGCGGCTCCGCACGTCAAAGTTGCGAACTGGAAACCCTTCATGCCGAATGGCTGGCAGGGCGTGCTGACGGGCGGAGCGATTATTTTCTTCTCGTATATCGGCTTTGACTCCGTTTCGACCGCAGCCGAGGAATGCAAACATCCGCAAACGGACGTTCCCACGGGCATCCTCGCGTCACTGGTTGTTTGCGCGGTGTTGTACATCTCTGTCGCTGTTGTGCTCACCGGCATCCAGAAGTGGCCGCATCTGGCCAACGCCGCTCCCGTTGCGCGCGCGCTCCACGCCATCGGCCTGGTGGCAGTGGAACGGTGGGTTGTGATTGGAGCGCTGATGGGGATGACGAGCTCGCTCCTGGTTTATCAACTTGGCCAGGCGCGAATCTGGTTTGCGATGTCGCGTGACGGCCTCTTGCCTCGCGCGTTTGCGAGCGTTCACCGGCGATTTCGCACGCCTCACGTCAGCACGTGGGTAGCCGGCTTCTTCGTGGCGCTGCCGGCCGGCGTCTTCGACGTGGGCACGCTCGCCGACCTTTCGAATATCGGCACGCTCTTCGCGTTTGTGCTGGTGGCGCTTGGCGTACTGGTCCTCCGGAAGAAGCAGCCGAACCGCCCGCGAGGCTTCCGTGTGCCCTGGGTTCCTGTCATTCCTCTGGCCTCCATTCTCTGCTGCCTCGTCCTGATGGCAAGCCTGCCGATTGAAACATGGCTGCGCTTCGTGGTGTGGCTGATCATCGGCATGGGCATCTATTGGGGCTATGGCCGCCATCGCAGCGAGTTCGCCCGCCGCCGCTGAAATCATTTACACCTCGTGCATCCTCCTGCATACTTGCTTATATGCCAGACTCGCGGAGATGGTGGTTCAAGCTGCAGCGCGTCAGGAACAACCTGCGGCGAACGTTCGGCGCGAAGGAGGAAAAATATAACAACGCGTTGCGGATGTGTCCCGCATGCCGCGGGCTGATCGACCGCAAAGCCTCCACTTGCCCTCTCTGCGGAACGCGGGTGGGCGGGGCGCGCTCGCGCCCCAGCTCCGTTCCCGGGCGCGTCATGGGTGGCGTCATCCCTGTGCCGAGCACCGCCAACAGCGCCATCATCATCTTCATCATCCTCATCTACGGCATAAGCTGGGCGCTCACCCAGCGGGCGGCGTCCGCCTCGCTGGGCTCCGCTCCCGCGCTGGGCGGCATCTCCCTTACGGTTTTGAGGGAATTGGGCGCCAAGGGGCCGTTGATCCTGGCCGGACAATATTGGCGTCTGGTGACGGCCGTCTTCCTGCACGCGGGACTCATCCACATCGGTTTTAATCTCTGGTGCCTCTTCGACATCGGTCCGATGGTGGAATCGCTCTTCAGCGGCTCGAAGTACATCGTCATTTTTCTGGTGACCGGGGTGTTCGGGTATGTGGTGAGCATGTTCTGGTCGCCGTTCGGGATGTCCATTGGCGCCTCGGGAGCTATCATGGGGTTGATCGGCGTGATGATTTCCGCGAGCTACCGATTGGGCTCGATGGGGCGAGAATTACGGCGTCAACTCTGGCGGTGGGTGATCTATATCGCCATTTTCGGCCTCATTCCCATCTTCTCGGTCGACAACGCCGCGCACCTGGGTGGGTTCATCAGCGGGCTGGCGCTGGGTTACCTGATTCAGGAAGGCGAGCCGAAAACGCGAGGCAGCGAGAACCTGTGGAACACGCTCGCGGTGGTTTCCGTCGTCATCATCGCGGGCTCATTCGCTTTGATGGCCCTGCAGCTCGTCCACCCGCCAGCGTAGTCGTATTTCCTGCGAAAGCTGAAGATTGATGTCTGCCGTCAAACAGGGCCTTTCCCGAGCAACTGCCACTCCCTCAAGCGACGCCAAGCCGCCGCGGTGGTGGGAAATGCTTCCCGATATGTGGGAGTTTCTGAGACCCCGGCGCAAGCATCTGGCGTGGGGTTTCCTGCTGATGGTGGTGAATCGTCTGGCCGGCCTCGTCCTTCCGGCTTCCTCTAAATGGCTCATTGACCGGGTTATTAACGCGCACGAGGTGCGCTTGCTGCTTCCGCTTATTCTGGTGGTGCTGGCCGCAACCGCGATTCAAGGCGCCAGCTCGTTTGGACTGACGCAGATTCTCTCCAAAGAGGCACAGCGCCTGATTGCAGAGCTTCGCACGCGCGTGCAGGCGCACGTCGGACGCCTGCCCGTTTCTTACTACGACTCAAACAAAGCGGGCGCGTTAGTGGCGCGCATCATGAGCGACGTTGAGGGCCTGCGCAATTTGCTGGGCACCGGCATGGTTCAGTTCGCCGGCGGCTTGATGACCGCCTGCTTCGTGTTCATCATTCTGCTCACCATCGACGTTCCGATGACGCTCATTGCTGTGGGCGCTCTGGCAGCGTTCGGCCTGATCCTGCGCAAGGCGTTCCGCGCGGTGCGACCCATTTTCAAAGAGCGGCGAAAGCTCAACGCGGAGGTCACCGGCCGGCTTACGGAATCCATCGGCGGCGTGCGGGTGGTGAAAGGTTATCACGCGGAAGACCGGGAGCGTGCGATCTTCGCCGGAGGCGTTCAGCTCCTGCTGGATAACGTCCTGAAAACGCTGGATACGGTGTCCTACATGCGCCTGGCCTCAACGGTATTCACGGGCGCCGTCAGCGCGCTCATCATGTACCTGGGAGCCCGCGCCGTCCTTTCCCACGCGATGACCGAAGGGACGCTGTTCGAATACGTTTTCTTCCTGGCGCTGTTGGTTGCCCCGGTCGCGCAGATCGTTACCATCGGGACGCAGCTTAGCGAGGCTATGGCCGGGTTGGAAAGAACGCGCGAGGTGCTTGCCGAGCGGCCCGAGGGCGACGAACCGGCG
This sequence comes from Terriglobia bacterium, assembly GCA_030041095.1. Taxonomy (GTDB): domain Bacteria; phylum Acidobacteriota; class Terriglobia; order UBA7540; family UBA7540; genus JASHON01. The sequence continues at coordinate 28,106 of JASHON010000083.1, read as the reverse complement.
CGCTCAGAGGCGCTTGAAACGGTACGCGGCGAAGTTCAATTCGAAAACGTCTCGTTTGCCTATGAAGCCGGCAAGCCCGTTCTGCACGAGATCAGCTTCGAAGCCAAGCCGGGAACCGTCACCGCGCTCGTCGGGCCGTCCGGCGCCGGCAAATCCACGACCATCGGGCTGGTCTGCGCGTTTTACACGCCCACGAATGGCACGGTTTATGTGGACGGATTGGATCTTGCCAAAGTTCGCCTGGGCTCCTATCGCGCCCAACTCGGGATGGTCCTCCAGGAATCATTCCTCTTCGACGGCACGATCAAAGAGAATGTGATGTTCTCACGCCCGAATGCAACGGACGAAGAGTTTCTGACCGCTTGCCGGACCGCGCGCGTGGACGAACTTGCCGAGCCGTTCGAGCTTGGCTACGATACCGTAGTCGGCGAGCGTGGCGTGAAACTTTCGGGGGGGCAAAAGCAGCGCGTCTCGATTGCCCGCGCCATACTCGCCAATCCGAGGATTCTTATCCTGGACGAAGCCACCTCCAGCCTCGACTCCGAGTCAGAAAGCCAAATTCAGGAGGGCATGGCTTATCTGATGCGCGGAAGGACGACGTTCGTCATCGCACACCGGCTCTCCACAATCCGGAAAGCTGACCAAATCCTGGTGATGCAGGCCGGGCGGATTGTGGAGCGAGGCAGCCACGAATCACTCTACGCCAGAGGTGGGCGCTACTTCGAGCTGTATACCAAGCAATACGGCCTGGAATCCAATCTCTTTCTAGCGCCGGGCGAAGCGGTCGAGGAGGCCGAATCCGCGGCGGAAATCGAGACGGGCGAAGGCGCGGGCGAGACGTTGGATCCGTTGGGATTGCTCCGAAACCGGAGCGGGTAGGATAATAAGGGCGCTTCAACGTTCATGTGGAAGTGCATGCGGGCTGGTGTTCGCCCAGGACTTCAAATCCTGTGGTCCCGATTCTATCGGGACGGTCGGTTCGATTCCGACTCACTTCCGCCAACGCCCCCGTGCGGCGCGTCCTGCGCATTCCTGAAGCGCAACCCCGCGAGCTGGCGCGCTGAATACGGCAAAGGATGTGGGCATCGATTTTCGCCCGAGCAACAGGCCGCTTTGCCTGGTGTTCTGGCGCTTTTCTGCAAATTGACGAGGAGTTTTCTATGGGCTCAGACAAGCGGGCGCTGGTATCCCGCAAAGCGCAGCAATTCACCGAATCCGTTATCCGGGAAATGACTCGGCTGGCGATGCAACATGATGCGGTGAATCTGGCGCAGGGATTTCCGGACTTTGCCGCCCCTTTTGAAGTAAAGGAAGCGGCCGTGCGCGCCATCCGTGCCGACATCAACCAATACTCCATCACCTGGGGCGCCGCAGATCTTCGCCGCGCCATCGCGGCGCGGTACGAGCGCGACACCGGCCTTGCGATCGATCCCGAGCGCGAGATTACGGTATGCTGTGGCGCGACAGAGGCCATGATTTCTACGCTGCTGGCCGTCATCGATCCGGGAGATGAAGTGGTTGTCTTCGAACCATTCTATGAAAACTACGGTCCCGACGCAGTGATTTGCGGCGCCACGCCTCGCTACGTCCGCTTGACCCCGCCGGACTGGGTGTTTAACCCTGAAGAGCTCGCGGCGGCTTTCAACGAGCGAACTCGCGCGGTGATCCTGAACACTCCGAACAACCCAACCGGGAAAGTTTTTCGGCGCGAGGAGTTGGAGGCGATTTCCGCGCTCTGCCGACGCTGGAACGCCTTTGCCGTATGTGACGAGATTTATAACTACCTGGTCTACGACGGACTGCGTCATTTCCCGATGGCTTCATTGCCGGGAATGCGTGAGAGAACCGTGACGATCAACAGCATGTCCAAAACCTACAGCGTGACCGGATGGCGGGTGGGCTATGCCATTGCACCCCCGGAAGTGTCTGACGCCATCCGCAAGATGCACGACTTCATCACGGTCGGCGCGCCCGCGCCCCTCCAGGAGGCTGGGATCGACGCACTCGCTTTGCCGGAGGAATACTACGAACGCATCCGCCGCGAGTACGCGGCGCGCCGCGACCGCTTCCTGCCCGCGCTGGAGGCCGCGGGCTTCCGCTGTTTCATGCCTCACGGCGCTTACTACATCATGACGGACATTTCGGATTTTGGATTTTCAAATGATGTTGAATTCGCGCGGTATCTGGTTGAAGAAGTGGGTGTAGCCGTCGTGCCTGGAAGCAGCTTCTACAGCCAGGGGACGGGCGGCAGCCAGCAGGTTCGGTTCTGCTACAGCAAGACAGACGCCACGCTCGAGGACGCTGCACGGCGCCTTCAGAAGCTTTCAGCGCACCGGGTGACCGCAGGAGCGAGGCGCTAATCTCCAGCTCCCGATCGCCGCTCTGTTATCCGCCGCCCGACCCTCCGGCAAGCTTTCCAATCAGGCTGAATAGCGGCATATACATGGATATAACTACGCCGCCGACGACCGTGCCGAGGAATAGAATGATGATCGGCTCCATCGCCGCGAGCAGATTTCCAACCGCCGCATCGACTTCCTCCTCATAAAAATCCGCGACCTTCTGAAGCATGGCGTCGAGCGCGCCGGTCTGTTCCCCCACGCCGATCATCTGCACTACCATGTTTGGAAAAACTTCGGTGGCTCTTAACGGATCGACGATGGTTTGCCCGCTTTCGACACCCCTGCGCACTTCGAGGATCGCCTTTTCCACCACGGCATTGCCGGCCGTATGCGCGGTGATTTCCATGGCTTCCAGCATCGAGACGCCGCTCGTAATGAGCGTGCCGAGCGTCCGAGTGAAGCGCGCCACAGCAATTTTTCGCAGGACCGCGCCGAGAACAGGAACCTTCAGGAGAAGCCGGTCAACCCTCAGACGCCCTTCCTCCGTCGCATAATATCGCTTCAGCAGGTAGCCGCCGATCCCGAGCGCCACCACGACAAACCCGCCGTAATGCGACACGTCGTGACTCATAGCGATCACAATCCGGGTGGGCAGGGGCAAGGTCGTGCCGAGTCCCTTGAAAAGGGTGGCAAAGATCGGGACCACTTTCCACAAGAGCAAGACGAGAATTCCGGAGGCAATCAGAATAACGGCAACCGGATAGATCATAGCGGATTTCACTGCGCGCTTCAGTTTGACTGCCTTCTCAATATAAGTGGACAGCCGGCGCAGGATGCCGTCGAGGATGCCGCCGGCTTCTCCGGCCTCAACCATGTTCACGTACAGCTCATCGAAAACCGTGGGAAAGATTCGAAGGGAGTTGGCGAGGGTTGCCCCACCTTCAACCGAGCCACGAACGCCCCGGAGCGCCTTGGCAAGGTGTTGATTCTGCTGCTGCCCGGCAAGAATATCGAGACACTGGACGAGAGGCAATCCGGCATCGATCATGACGGAAAACTGCCGGGTAAAAACGGCCAGATCCTTGGCCGTAATGCGGCCCACCTTCTCAGTCTTTGTGGGGGCGCCAGGGCGAGCGCGGCTTTCAGCCACTTCCCACTTCGCCGCAGCGCGCTGTGGGGCGCCTGAGAAGGCTCGGGGCTGGTTCAACACCCGAACGCCGGGCAGAACTCCCGTTGCGCCGTGACTCCTTGCAGCTTGCTGTCCTGCCATCGTTCAACCTTCCCTGGCCTGGAATCAGGCCAACTTTTCACCGCGGACGAGCGGCATTGCGGGGCTGGGGCGCGAATCCCCGTTGCCCGCTACCCTCCGGTTGATCATTTCCTGAAGCTCATCCGCGTTGCTCGAGCGTCCAAGCGCTACTTGAAGGGTAATCAGCCGATTCTGATAGAGGGCGCACAGCGACTGGTTAAAAGTCTGCATGCCATACTTTTCCTGGCCTGACTGCATGGCGCCGTAAACCTGATGCACCTTGTCTTCGCGGATCAGGTTGCGAATCGCCGGGTTGGGAATCAATATTTCCATCGCCATCACCCGTCCTTGCTTATCCGCGCGCGGCAACAAGGATTGGCACAAAATGCCTTCCAGGACCAGCGAAAGCTGGGAACGAATCTGCGGTTGCTGGTGAGGGGGAAAGACGTCGATGATGCGGTTGATGGTGGAAGCAGCCGAATTCGTGTGCAGCGTTCCGAAGGTCAAGTGGCCCGTCTCGGCAATTCTTAGCGCGGATTCAATGGTCTCAAGGTCGCGCATTTCTCCAATGAGCACCACGTCCGGATCCGCACGCAAGACTCCGCGCAGGGCGTTTGCGAACGAATGCGTATCAAAATGGACTTCGCGCTGATTCACGAGGCACTGCTTGTGGTGATGAACGAACTCGATGGGGTCCTCGATGGTCACCATGTGCTCCAGCCGGGTTTCGTTGATTTCGTTCAGCATGGTTGCAAGCGTTGTGGATTTGCCGCTTCCCGTCGGTCCTGTAACCAGAACCAGACCACGAGGCTTCTGGCACAGCTTGCGCACGATGGGAGGCAAGCCGAGCTCTTCCGCAGTCTTAATTTCATAGGGAATCATCCGGAAGACTGCGGCCGTCGATCCTCGCTGGTTGAACAGGTTGCCCCGGAAGCGGGCCAACCCCTTGAGGCCGAACGAAAAATCCAATTCGAGATTTTCCTCGAAGCGGTGCTTCTGCACTTCAGTCAGAACGCTGTAGGCAAGCTGCTTGGTTTCAGCCGGCCCAAGAGAGGGCAAGCCGTCGATGGGCTTCAGCTCTCCATGAACGCGGATGCGCGGAGGCGAATTGGTGGTAAGGTGCAGGTCTGACCCGCCCGCTTCAACCATCTGGCGGAGAAGATCGCTGAGATTCAGCGACGTCGTCTCTTGTTCGTACATTGCCATCGAAGGATCTCTTTCCCACTCCGGGCGAGCCAGACGAGCTCAGGCGCTGCGGCCGTCAGACCTCAGAGCACGGTTTCGCGGATGACTTCTTCGAGCGTCGTTCTGCCCGCCATGACTTTAATCAAGCCGCTGCGCCGCAGGGAGATCATCCCCTGTTCGGCGGCTTTTCGCTTCAACTCCAACGCCGACGCACCGGCCAGGATCATATCCCGAATCTCTTCCGTTAACTCCATGACTTCGTACAAGCCGATGCGCCCTTTGTATCCCCGGCCTCCGCAGGCGCCACACCCTGCGCCCTTGTAAACGACGGTGCTTTCCGCCTCCTCGGAGGAGAATCCCTCCGCCATCAGGAGGGGTTTGTTCGTGGGAGCCGGGGCTTTGCAGTCAGGGCAGAGGGTGCGCACCAAACGCTGGGCGCAGACGAGATTCACCGATGTGGCCACGAGAAAAGGCTCGATTCCCATATTGATGAGCCGCGTGATGGCGGACGGGGCATCGTTGGTGTGGAGCGTCGAGAGCACCAGATGACCTGTCAGGGCGGCCTTGATTCCGATTTCGGCGGTTTCCGCATCCCGGATTTCGCCCACCATGATGATGTTAGGGTCCTGACGCAAGAACGAGCGAAGCGCAGCGGCAAAGTTCAGGCCGATTTGGTCCTTCATCTGAACCTGATTGATTCCTGGCAACTGATATTCCACCGGATCCTCGGCCGTCGTGATGTTGGTCTCGTCCTTATTCAACTGGACGAGAGAGGAGTAGAGCGTATTCGTTTTGCCGCTTCCGGTGGGCCCGGTCACAAGAACCATGCCGTAAGGCTTGAAGATGGCTTTCTGGAACTTGTCGAGCGATTCGGGCTCAAATCCCAAACCGGTCATATCGAGGCGAAGGTTCTCTTTGTCCAAGAGCCTCATGACGATTTTCTCGCCATGAAGGGTGGGCAGGACAGAAACCCGCAAATCGAGCTGCTTCATCTTCCCTTGGTGCGTCAAGTTCATGACGATCCGACCATCCTGGGGCAGCCGCTTTTCGGCAATGTCCAGCCGCGCCATGATTTTCACGCGGCTGATCATCGCATCACGCAGCCGCGCCGGCGGCGTCATGACCGCCTGGAGAACTCCGTCGATGCGGTAACGGATCCTGAATTCTTTTTCATAGGGCTCCATGTGAACATCGCTGGCGCCACGCTTGACCGCGTCCGTCAGGATATAGTTAACAAGCCGGATAACTGGAGCTTCTTCCGCACCGCCCTCTGATTCACCGGGGCTCGGCCCGGCGAACGGCGTGTTACCGTCAGAAGGAATCGTAAGTAAGCGTTCGTCGGCGTTAGAGGACGAGAATGGCATGCATTATCCTGGATGTGGATGGGCGAACCGACATTCTGACAGAGACGACCTCACGCTTTCCCCCCCGGCCGCTGGATGGAATCATTTCGTGCTTTAATGGACCCAAGGGAAATGAAAACCGACCGCGAACTCCTTCGCTCTCAAGCGAACGCCCGGCAGCTTGACCGGACAAAGCCACTTCACCGGACTTCCCAGTTGGCCCTTATCCCACAAGCTTGACATCGTCAGGGCGTGGGCATAACTTTAACCCATATGACAGGGGCTGGACGAGCCTGCCAGGGGGAGAAGGGGCGAGACCTGTCCAGATACTACCGCAAGCTCCTTCAGCGCTTTGGCTCACAGGAATGGTGGCGGGGGAAGACGCGCCCGGAGGCGATCCTTGGGGCGATTTGCACTCAGCACACTGCCTGGCACAACGGGGAACTTTGTGCGCCAGGCGACGAACTTCCCACGCCGGCCCAAGAGGAGGCAGCTCGGCCAGCGTTGCAAGGAGAGGAGAAGGCTGCGGGACTTTAGCGGCCGGAAGGGCCGGCGGCTGAGACGGCCGTTCGCGGTCTCCATGTTTCGCACGGCTTGAAGTTATGTCAGAAAGACGGCAACGCTCTCATCACGCGCTTCTGGTCTTCCTCCTCGTCCTGGTCCCCATCCTTTTCCTGCTGGGTTGGAGCCAAGCCTCTCTCAACTTGAGCTTCATTCACCCTCAAGACGCTGCAGAAACCATTCTGCTCGATGTCCTATCCGCCGTCATCGTTGTGGCCTTCATCATCTTTTTGCTCATCCTGGCGCGAATTCTGGTGAAACTTTACTTCGAGCGGCGGCAAAACCAGCTCGGGTCCCGCTTCAAGACCAGGATGGTGGTCGCTTTCCTGGGGCTCTCCCTGGTTCCGGTATGTTTCCTTGTTCTTTTCTCTTATGGGCTCATCAACCGAAGCATCGACAAATGGTTTGGCATTCCGTTCGACACGCTGAGGAAAGACGCCAGCGCGCTTACCGCCCAACTCACCCAGCAGTCACAGCAGGCAACGCTGAACGATGCAGGACGGCTGGCGGCCGTCCCAGGCATGCCGGCGGAGCTCGAGACGGGGAACACAAGCGAACTCACGCGGATGCTGGAACGCAAAGTGGAGGAGCTGGGGCTTGAGTCTGCGCTGTGCCTCGACACTCGAGGGCGTCTGCTTGCCCGCGCCGGTGAATCGTATCCTGCGCTCCATGATCTTCCCCGGCTGTTTCCGCGCGTGGCCTGGGATCGGCTTCCGCTGGGCGGGATCACGGCGCGCGGAGGCAAAGGGCAGTCTGGGACCTTCCTGGCAGCATTCCCCGTGCTCGGCGCCAGCGGCGTTCGTCTGGGAACTGTTCTGGCGGCGCGGCGCCTGCCGCTCAACGTCCAGCATATGGCCAACCAAATCAGCAATGAGGCTCACCGGTATGACGCCTTGGGACGGCAGAATCGACGGCTGAAACAAGCGTATCTGCTCATTCTCTTCCTTCTTACGGTGATCATTCTCTTCGTGGCCACGTGGGCTGCCATGTTCTTCGCAAAACAGGTGACCGTACCCATCCAAGCGTTGGCGGAGGCAACGCACGAGGTTTCGAAAGGCAACCTCGGCTGGCAGATTTCCGCGCGTGCGGATGCGGAATTAGGCAGCCTCATCCGCATGTTCAACGAAATGACGATCCAACTCGAAGAGAACCGCAGAGCCATCGAAAAGGGAAATGGGGAATTGCAGCAAGCCTACCGCGAGTTGGGAGAAAGAACGAGCACCATGGGCGCCATTCTGGAGAATGTGCCAACCGGAGTGATTTCTTTCAATCCGCTCGGTGAAATCACGCAAATGAACCCCATGGCGCTGCAGATGTTTGGCAGAAAGGGGCTGGAAGGGGCTCGCAACCTGGGCGATCTCTTCCCGGCTGACGACGCGCGGGAGATTTCGCGCCTCTTTCGGCGAGCGAAGCGCCAAGGGGTGGTGAACCGGCAGTTGACCTTGGGTTTGGGCGAGCGCCGGGCGCTCATGGGGCTCACGCTTTCTTCCGTTTCAGCCCAGCACGGCGCCATCGGGTTCGTTATGGTGCTGGAAGACCTTACGGACGTCGTGCAGGCCCAGCGAAGCGCCGCCTGGCGCGAAGTGGCCCAGAGGGTCGCGCATGAGATCAAGAATCCATTGACACCGATCCAGCTTTCGTCCGAGCGAATCCGCCGGCTGATCGCAAAATCACCTGCGGACGGGGCCCAGCCGGCATTGCTTGCTGCCGTAGGCGAAAGCGCTTCGCTGATCACCCGCGAGGTCTCCACGCTCAAGAAGCTGGTCGACGAATTCTCACGCTTTGCGCGTTTCCCGGCCTCCCAGCCCGTGCCTTCCAGCCTCAACCGCATCGTCGAGACTGCTCTTGAGGTCTTTGATGGGCGGCTCGCCAACATCGTCATCCACCGCGATCTGGCAGGAGACATTCCTACGGTTCGCGCGGATCCCGAGCAGATGAAGCGGGTGGTCGTAAACCTCATCGATAACGCGGCTGAAGCTCTGGAAGCTGCACCGGTGAAGGAAATCTGGGTACGAACGCGCGCTGACCTGGAGCGCGAGCTGGTTTACGCTGTGGTGGCGGACAGCGGCCCCGGTATTTCTCCGGAAGCCAAGGAACGGCTTTTTCTGCCCTTCTACTCCACCAAGCAGAGAGGGACTGGATTGGGACTCGCGATCGTCAGCAGAATTGTATCGGAGCACCACGGCGCCATCCGCGTGGAGAAGAACTGGCCTTCCGGAACGCAGTTCGTCATCGAGATTCCCGCTGAGCCCTCCGCCTCCATGAACTGATGAAAATCTCCGTTCTCATTGTAGATGATGAAGCGGGCATCCGCCGCTCGCTGGGCGACGTCCTTGCGGACGAAGGGTACAAGGTTTCGGCGGCTGCCAGCGGTGAAGAATGCTTGCAGTGGCTGGCCCGTGAGAGGTTTGATCTGGTTCTGCTCGATATCTGGCTGCCCGGCATGGACGGACTCGAGACCTTGGAAAAAGTTCAGGCCACCGAGCAGCCTCCTATGGTCATCATGATTACCGGGCACGGAACCATCGAGACGGCTGTGCGCGCAACGAAGCTGGGCGCGTTCGACTTTATCGAAAAGCCACTGTCCGTTGATAAGACGCTCCTCACACTTTCGCATGCCGTCGAGGAGCTCAATCTGGCCGAACAAAATCGCCAGCTCCAGGAGGAGATCCAGGGCCGCCATCGCCTGCTGGGAGATAGCGTGCCGATGAAAGCCTTGCGCCAGCAGCTTGCCCTGGCCGGACCTACCAACGGCCGCGTTCTCATTTACGGCGAAAGCGGCGCAGGGAAGGAGTTGGTGGCGCATGCGCTCCATCACGGCAGCCCGCGCGCTCAGCGGCCTTTTGTAGAGGTGAATTGCGCCGCCATACCGGAAGAACTCATTGAAAGCGAGTTGTTCGGTCACGTCAAAGGTTCCTTCACGGGAGCCGTCGAGGACAAAACAGGAAAGTTCGAGCAGGCGGATTCGGGCACGCTTTTTCTGGATGAAGTGGGCGATATGAGCCTGCGGACGCAATCCAAGGTGCTTCGGGTGACCGAGGAACAGCGGTTCACTCCGGTAGGCTCCCGATCGAACCTCACGGTTGATGTACGCATCATTGCCGCAACCAACAAGAATCTGCAGGAAGAAATCGCAAAGGGAAACTTTCGCGAGGACCTCTTCTACCGTCTCAACGTCATCCCCTTTTACGTTCCGGCGCTGCGCGAGCGCCGTGAAGACATCCCCGTGCTGGTGAGCTACTTTCTGGACGAGTTTTCACGCCTGTATGGCCGCAGGAAGAAACACCTCAGCGATGCAGCGATGGAGGCGCTGGTTCAGTACCGCTGGCCGGGCAACGTGCGCGAGTTGCGCAATCTGGTGGAACGGCTGGTGATCATGGTTCCCGGCGTCCGCATCGAGCGGCGCCATTTGCCTGTCGGAGCGCGGCGCGACGACAACCACATGCGGGCTGTTTTTCCTTTGGGCGCCGGCCGCTTGGCGGGGTTTGCCAGTCTCCAGGAGGCGCGCACGTCTTACGAACGAGCCTACATTCTGCAAACGCTCGAAGAAAACCGGGGCAACGTCAGCCGCGCGGCGGAGGCGCTGGGACTCGAGCGAAGCAATTTGTATCGCAAGATGAAATCGCTCGGAATTACCGCGGGAGACGAATAAAAGAGGCGCTAACCCCTATAATCGAGGGTTCCGAGCGCTGTACGGTCGTTTCGCCAGTCCGGAGCGACGCGAACGTACAACTCCAGAAAAACCTTTGGAGGGAAAATCCGCTCCAACTCCATCCGCGCCTCGGTTCCAATCTTTCGAATGCGCGCGCCCTCCGCGCCGATGACGATCGGCTTCTGGGATTGTTTTTCCACCAGAATATCCGCACGAATGCGGGTAAGCCGCTCAGTTTCCTGCCATTCCTCAACCTGCACCGCCGTGACGTGCGGCAGTTCCTGGTGGGTGTTCAGGATCACCTTCTCGCGGATCAATTCGCCGGCCAGAAAACGCTCCGGCTGATCAGTGTAATGGTCGGGCGGAAAGAGGGCTTCGCCTTCCGGCAATCGCTCCGCAAGAGCCGCATACAGCGCCTCCAGGCCTTCGCCGCGCAGCGCGGAAATCGGAAAAATCTCCTCGAAGTCATAAAGCTTGGAAAAGCGATCGATCAGAGGCAGAAGACGCGGCTTTCGGATCACATCAATCTTGTTCAGCGCCAAAATGGCTCGCGTCTGATGCTCCCGTAGCAACTCGATGACATATTCATCTCCCTTGCCGGCGCTGGCCGAGGCGTCGACGATGAACAGCGCCAGATCACGCTGGGTGAGAGCATCGTGAACGAATTGCATCATCTGTTGTTCCAGCCGGGTGCGTGGCTTATGCGTTCCGGGGGTGTCCATGAAAATCACCTGAGCGCCGGGCCGGTTACTGAATCCGAGAATGCGATTGCGGGTGGTTTGAGGAACGGGAGTGACGATGGAAACTTTCTCGCCGACGAGGGAGTTGACGAGTGTGCTCTTGCCGGCGTTCGGCCTGCCGACGGCGGCGACAAAGCCACAACGGAACGGCTGGCTCAACACCGGCTCCGGCATCTCATTTCCCGATGAATGACGTGCAGTGAACGGAGTCTCGGTCAATCTTCAGTTCGCGCCGCAAGGAAAGTTCCAACGCCGCCATTTCACCACGATCGTTTTCGTGGTCGTAGCCCAGCAAATGAAGCGCTCCGTGAAGAATGAGCTGGCGAAGCTCGATCTCCGGCGAGTGGCCTTCTTGAGCGGCGTTCCTGCGCGCGATTTCTGCGGAAATCACGATGTCACCCAGAAAGCCACGGAGCGGGTCCTGTTTCGGCACGCCGATTTCGCCGGCAGAATGATTCAGATGCCAGGGAAACGAAAGCACATCGGTCGGATGCGGCTTGCTCCGAAACGTCCTGTTAAGCCGCGCCATTTCCCGGCTGCCGACCAGCGTCACCTCAAACCAGCGCTGCCCAAGACGAAGTTGAGAGTGAAGAGCGCGGACGAATCGCCGGAGGCCGCTAACTTCTACTTTGACGCGTCTCTGACGGTTTGAAACCCCACATCGAATCCGGCGGGCGTGGCTCCTCGCGCGCCGGCGAAGCGCTTGGGGTGGTTTCATAAGCCGGCTTCGGGATCAGCCCTCTCGCCTTCGCGCAGGGCCTTGAAAAGCGTGCCGTTCGCTCCTCGTGTCTGATCGAATTCTTCGTAAGCGCGAATGATCCGCTGCACGAGGCTGTGCCGCACCACATCTCTCTCGTTAAAATGCACAAAGCTGATGCCCGCAACGTGTCCCACCACTTCGGTCGCTTCAATCAAGCCGGAGCGCCTCCCGTTCGGCAGATCGATCTGCGTGATGTCACCGGTAATCACTGCCTTGGAATTGAAGCCCAGGCGCGTGAGAAACATCTTCATCTGCTCGCTGGTGGTGTTCTGCGCTTCATCGAGTATGACGAACGCATCGTTCAGCGTTCGCCCGCGCATGAAGGCGATAGGCGCAATTTCGATGATGCCTTTTTCGATGTATCGCTCAACCCGATCCGGGTCGAGCACGTCGTACAGGGCGTCGTAAAGAGGCCGTAGATAAGGGTTCACCTTTTCCTGGAGCGTACCCGGCAAAAATCCCAATCGCTCGCCTGCCTCTACCGCAGGCCGCGCCAGGATGATGCGGCTGACCTCCTTGGAAAGCAGCGCGTCAACCGCCATAGCGACCGCCAGATAGGTCTTCCCCGTGCCCGAAGGCCCGATCCCGAACACCATGTCGTACCGCTCGATCGCATCCACGTATCGCCGCTGGTTGAGGCTTTTGGGCGCAATCGATTTCTTGCCGAGCGTCCGCGGGCGCGCAGCCTCGGCCAGCCCCTTGAGGCTTGCCCCCTCATCTTCCGACAGGATCTTCAGGAAGGACTGAATGTCAGACGGGTCAAAGCGTGCTCCCGCTTCCGTCAGGTCCGTGTAATCATTCACAAGCCGCTCCACGCGATGGACGTTTGCCTGCGGGCCTTCAATTTCCAACGTCTTGTCATTCAAGTGCGTGGAGACGTGGAACGTCTTCTCGAGCATTCTCAGGTTCTCGTCGAGCGTCCCAAACAGCGCCTCAACCCCTTGACCCACCCTGACGCTGGCTTTCATATCCGGCGGAGTGACCCGCAAGGCCTCCTCGGCGAGCAAAGGGCGGCGTTTCTCAGTGGTGCTGATACGGAGGGATGATTCTTCGTCACGCAGAGCGTCTGTTGGCTCATCAGCCTTTCTGTTTAAGTTAGCCTGGAGAGATTGAGAAGTCAACCGTGACGCGGCGCACCCTCCTAGAATTCTGCGAACGCTTCCGAACTCAAGGAGCGTGTCAAATCCTATTCCCACGAACGCGCCGGTGGCAACCCGGGAGTGGATGGGGGACGGCAGTGGGCGACCAACGGCTCAGTTTGCAGCGCGTGGGGAGATGGCAGTGGATTCCACAACGATCCGTTCAGTTTTCGCGCAGCACCTTCATCGGATCGATTCGCATGGCTGCGCGAGCGGGGAGATAACAAGCGGCCAGGGTAACCATCATCAAGACAATGATGGCAGAGGCCAGACTTGCTGGATCAGCAAAGCTGATGCCGAAGAGCCGATGCGAAAGGCTGCGGCCCAGCGCCAGCGAGGCGGCGAGGCCGCAGATGATCCCCCAGCCCACCAGTTTCATGCCGTCGCCAATCACGAGCCGCAGCACGCCTCCGGGCATAGCTCCAAGCGCCATCCTCACTCCGATCTCACGCCGGCGGAGGCTGACGGCTAAGGCCATTACACCATAGAGCCCAACCGCGGCCAACACCAACGCCAGCGTTCCAAAAACGCCCAGCAGGGCAACGCCAACTTTGGGACCCCACAACACCTGGCCGATCAGCATGGATCCGGTCCGCGCATCACTGACTTCAATGTTGCTATCGATTGCCCGGACTTCGCGTTGGATGGCCGGCAGCAAGCCGGCCGGATCGCCCTGGCTGCGAACATATAGCGTCATTCCGCCGACAAGGTTTTGCCGCATGGGGACGTAAATGCAAGGCTGCGGCGCTTCCCCCAGCGTCCAGTAATTCGCGTTCTTCACCACCCCAACGACCGTGTGCCAAGTGTTGTCGCCTGCAAAACGAAAACGCCGTCCAAGGGGGTTCGCGCCCGGCCATTCTTTGGCGGCCAGCCATTGGTTGATCACAGCCACAGGAAGTGACCCGTCGCGATCTCGATCCGTGAACACGCGTCCCGCCACAAGCGGAATTTCCATCGTCCGAAAATAATCCGTGTCCACCGTAATCGAGACGGTCTGTCGATTGCCAGCTTTCTCCTGCGGCGCCTTGCCTTCGATCACAAGAGCGCGTGAAGCGCTGTTCCAAAACGGCATTCCCGACGCCCAGGAGACGGAGACGACACCCGGCAGAGCCGCGATCCTTTCGCGGGCCGCACGGTAAAATTCCTTCGCGCGCTGGGGCCCGTAACCCGCCTGCGCCGGGTTCATCATCACAAGTCCCAAATGGCGCGTCTGGAAACCGGGATCGATGGTATAGGCGCGGTCGATGCTGCGAAAGAACAGAGCCGTCGTAACCAAACAAATCAAGGAAAAGGCGACTTGGCCCATCAGCAGCATGTTCGTGAAGCTCAGCCTTCGGCGGCCCCTGCCGCCAGGCGTCTCTTCTTTGAGCGCGCTCACCACGTCCGTGCGGGAAGCGCGCAGAGCCGGCGCCAGCCCGAACACAAAAGTGGTGATCAGAGAAAGCAGAATAGCGAAAGCCAGCACCGCGCCGTCGAATTGCGGCGCGACCATGTTCGGGACGTACTGACTTGGAACAAACGACCACACAAAGCGGCAACCCTCGTATCCCAATCCGATTCCGGCAATGCAACTCGCCAGGCTGAGCAGAACGCTTTCAGTCAGCATCTGCCGGATCAGCCGCCCGCGGCCGGCGCCGACCGCCAGGCGTAGCGCCATCTCGTGCCGCCGTGCGGTGGCGCGCGCCAGAAGTAGATTGGCGACGTTGGAGCAGGCAATGCCGAGGACCAGCAGCACGACGACGAACAGGACCGAACTCGCAAAGGTAAGACTGCTGGCGCTACCGGTTCCTGAGTAAAGCTCGGCAGAAATCGGCCGAACGCTGATTCCGTGGCCTTGATTCGCGTCCGGGAATTCACCCGCGAGGGCCGCTGCCAGCGTGCTGAGATTTACCTGCGCGCGCTGCATCGAGAAGCCTTCCCGGAGCCGCGCCACTCCGCGGAAGAGCTGCCTTGACCGGTCGGATAGTGCCGCGCGAAATTCGGCTGGAAATACTCGCTCCGACATGGTGGCCGGCAGCCAGACGTCGGGACCGAAAACAGCACTGACGCCAATAAAGCCTTTCGGAGCGACCCCAATTACCGTGAAGGCGATATGGTTCAGCGCGAGAATGCGGCCCAGCACATCGCGCGACCCACCGAAACGGGCCTGCCAGGCAGCGTAACTGAGCACCACAACCGGCGCCGCTCCGGGCTCACTGTCTTCAGAGGACCGGAAGAAACGGCCGAGCGCGGGGGTCAGGCCGAGGGTGGCGAAGTACTGCTTGCTAACCAGCTCGCCAAACATTCGCCCGGGCCCGCTCTTTCCGGCAAGCGTCAGAACTTGCGGAAAAGTGAAGGCCGCGATCCTGCTGAAACACCGCTGGTCCTGCATGTAGTCCATGAGGTTAGCGTAAGACAGGCCAGACTGCCCCCACGGCTGTCGGGCACGATTTGCCGAAGCGCCGTACAAGACGACGAGCCGCGATGGGCTTTTGGCGGGCAGAGGGTGAAGAAGCAAGGTGTTGATGATGGTGAATACCGTCGTGTTCGCGCCGATTCCCACGCCCAGGCAAAGCACAGCGAACAGTGCAAACAGCGGCGACCGGCGGATCATGCGCCAGCCGTAGCGAAGGTCGCCGCCGAAGTCTGCCAGCAGGCGGCCGGACGCGGGCGCGCCCTCTGCGACTTCTCCTCCCCGCGCTGAGCGATCGCGTTTCGACGAGGGCAGCCTGGCCGGCAGCCGCTCAAGATTTTCGAGCTCCAGCAGTACCGCGGCGCGTACGGCGCCCTCATCGAGTCCGCTCGACAGGAGCGCCGCGTACCGGTCTTCGAGATGTTGCGCCCATTCCTGAATGACCGCTGCGCTCAGCGCGGGCGCGCCCGATTGGGCCAGGCGCCTTTCAATTTCCTTCTTCCAGCTATCCATGTTCCGGTTCCACCACGCGGCCGATCGCCGCCACAAACTCCCGCCAGCTCTCACGCTGCCGCGCCAGCACTTTCCGCCCTTCGGATGTGAGGCTGTAGTAACGGCGACGCCGCTGCTGAGCCTTCTCCACCCACTTGCCCTGAACCAGCCCCTGTTCTTCCAGGCGATAAAGCAGCGGATAAAGCGAGGTCACGTGGAAGCGCAACGAGCCGCCCGACCGGATCTCGATCAGTCTCGATATATCGTAGCCATGCCTCGGCCGTCCTTCGAGCAAAGACAGCACCAGGAGTTCCGCGCTTCCCTTCTTCCATTCGCGGTCCGGGGAATTGAGGTTCATATGCGTGAGTCTAATATATTGGACTTAAAAAGACAAGAGATTTATAGACCGCGGCGCTTGTTCAAATAATCCGAAGGCGACAAGACGAGGATGCCCTCAAGCTTCCTGCCGAGGTACGGTCCAAAGTGACGTAGATCCCCGGTAATGAGGTGAGTCGCTTCTGCCTCCATTGCCGCGAGTAGTATCGGCACATCTTTCTCCGGCAATGAAACGCCGCCTGAAAGTTCTCGAGGCGAGGCGTCAAACACACGAACGCGGCGGGCCAGCATTGCCAATCTGCGCTTCTGCATGTTGTCGGTAAGGTTGATCCTTGCTTCTTCGATGGCGTAGTGCGAAGAACAAAGAATCGTGTTGTTCAGCTTCCAGAATTGGCCGAGCCCTGCTTCGGGCCGGTATGCAGCGGAAAAAAGAACGTTAGCGTCCAGGAACAGGCGGTCCATCTATTTGGGCCGTCGGTGGAGAATCGTAGCAGGGTCAAAGCCGAGTTTCTTCACTTCTGCGCGCGCACGGTTATAGTCTTTCGCCGATGTTGCCGTGGAGAGAAGCAACTCAGCTTTGCGCTCCGGCGTGTAGCGCTCAACGGGCACGACGACTGCGGGGCGGATGAGCACGCCCTCGGCGCGCGGTTCGGCGGTAACCATCGAGCCTTCCTCGATGCCATAGCGTTTTCGCAGTTTGGCAGGAACGACAATCGTGCCACGCCTGCCGACTCTGACCGCCTCCATGTTCGCTCCCGACCGGCAGTATATCAGAATATCTGTGTTTCAGGCAGGCTCGCCTGACGGCGAGTCACGATCGCGACGGTATTCGTCAGGCTTGAAACTTGCTTTTGCTATTGGGCGGGCGTGGGGACGTTGGCTCCGCGGGGGCTTCGCCGCGGAGATGGATCTCCAGGGACGCAAGCGCGTCGAGCAACTTGCGGCTGGCGGCGGCGATTTCTTCGCTGGTTAGCGTACGATCGTGGCTTTCGAATTTCACGCGAAGAAGCAAGCTGTAATGCGCGGAATCCAGCGAGGCTCCGCGGAACAAATCGACAGGGGCAAAGCTTGCGAGCTCCGGACACGCGGCCCGTTCAAGCGCTTCGGCGATGCGGGTGTATTCGATGCGGGATGGGACGGTGAGCGAGAAATCGCGCACGACTGCCGGAAACCTGGAGAACGCCTTAAAGGACCTTGCGCGCTGGGGCGCTTCGAGCAGGAATTCCAAATCGATCTCCGCAGTCCATGCAGGAACGCGAAGCTTGTAGCCGGCAGCCAATTCTTCAACAAGTCGTCCAAAGCTTGCAATGGGCCTTCCCTTCTCTTCATAAGCTGCGGAGAGGCCAGGCTGGTAGCAAGCCGCTCCGGTGGAATCCAGACAAAGAGCCCGGAAAGCGAACCTCTGAAGGAGCGCTTCCAGATCCCCTTTAAGGTCGAAGAAGCCAATGTCGCGAGCTTCTCCATGAACGCTCACAGGGGTTTGATGTCCCGTAAGCCCCAACGCGAGGACGCGCCGCTCGCAAGCCTGGCCTTTCTCGTTTCTCCAATAGATTTTACCCATTTCGTAAAACCGCAAGTCGTCCTGGTCGCGGTCGAGATTCCAGCGAAGAGCGGCCAACATGCCAGGCAATGGCGTGGTTCGCAACTCGGATGCTTCCTGGCTTAGCGGATTCTGGAGAACGACCGCCTCCTTGCTGCTGAACCTGGCGTTTTCTGCCGGAGAAATCATGGACGAAGTGATGATTTGGCGATAGCCCAGGCTCACCAGAATTTCTGAGATTTCCGATTCCCGTTGCCGAATCAGATCACGTTCAGGGCGCGGCGGCGCAATCATCAGGCGGGACGGCAAGCGATCGTAGCCGAAGTGGCGGGCCACTTCTTCAATGAGGTCGACTTCGCGCGTCACGTCGAGCCGAAAGGAGGGCGGCGTCACAGACCATGCCTTAGCGCCGTTCGCTTTCACTTCAAATTCGAGAGACTTAAGGATTCGCTCAACGACCCCGCCGGGAACTTCGGCGCCCAGCATCCGAACGATCTCGCTCTCGCGAAGAAGCAGTGTGGGACGGCTTCTGACCTGCGGGTAAACGTCGATCGCACCTCGGAGCACTTCGCCGCCTGCCAGCTCAGCCACAAGACCCGCTGCGCGATCGAGCGCGAGGGGCGCCATCTCGATATCTGCGCCGCGCTCGAAACGATGCGACGCTTCGGTGTGCAAACCCTGTGCCTTTGCCGTACGCCGAATCGAGACGGGGTCGAACCAGGCGCTTTCGAGCAATACGGACCGCGTGGACGCTGTAATTTCCGACTCTTCACCTCCCATCACGCCGGCGAGCGCCACCGCCCGCTCCGCGTCAGCAATCACGAGTTGGTCTGGAGCGAGAACGCGGTCCACGCCGTCCAGAGTTTTCAGCCTTTCCCCGGCCTTCGCACGGCGAGCGAGAATCCTGCTCCCGCGAATGGAGTTCAAGTCGAATGCGTGGAGCGGCTGTCCCAGCTCCATCAAAACGTAATTCGTCACGTCCGCCACATTGTTAATCGGCCGCATTCCTACGGTTTCGAGCCTTCGTCCCATCCAGGCGGGTGACGGCTTCACTTGAACGTTGGTGACCACGCGCGCGCAGTAACGCGCACACAGCTCGGGACTCAGAATCTCAACTGACGCCCGGCTGTCAGCGGCAACCGCAGATTCCTGAAAATTGACCTGAACTTTCTTGAGCGGAAGGCGACAGGCGGCTCCGATTTCCCGCGCGATTCCGCGGTGACTGAGGCAATCAGGGCGGTTGGTGGTGACTTCGACATCGAGCAGAAGATCCTCGCCGGCGTGCGAGACCGTTTCCACGCCAATGCCTAAGTTCGTCAGACAGGCTTTAAGCTCGTCCGTACTTCCGGGCACGTCGACGAATTCTTTAAGCCAACTTAGCGAAATCCTCATGATGCCCCGACACGGTTAACGATCACTTGTTCGTTGTCCTTTGTCACTTTCCGCGCGAAACGGGCTTGCACGCAGCGCCGCCTGCGCGTCTGAAAGCCCGGCCACGTTGATGAGAAATTAGCTGAAGGCTTGTCAGAACTGTCCCAGGAATCTGACGTCACTCTGGAAGAAAAGCTGGATGTCATCAATTCCGAACTTCATCATGGCGTAGCGATCGACGCCCAATCCGAACGCCCATCCGGAATACTGCTCGGGATCCACTCCGCCATGGCGCAGCACTTCCGGGTGCACCATGCCGCAGCCCATCACTTCAATCCATCCACTGTGCTTACAGACGCGGCATCCACCACCGTCACAGAACGGACAGCTTATGGCCACTTCGCCGCTAGGCTCAGTAAACGGGAAAAAACTTGGGTGGAAGCTGGTGCGCGTCTTTTCGCCAAAGAAGCGCCTGGCGAAAAAGTCCAGGGTGCCTTTGAGATCGGCGAACGTGACGTTGGGACCAACAGCCAGCCCCTCGATCTGATGGAACATGGGCGAGTGCGTGGAATCCGGGTTGTCCCTGCGGTAGCATTTGCCGGGAATGATGATATACAACGGCGCGCCGTACTTTTCGAGGGCTCGAACCTGCACCGGCGAGGTATGCGTCCGTAAGACGGTTTGCGCATCGATATAGAGCGTATCCCAATCGTCCCGGGATGGATGGCTTTCCGGTATGTTGAGGGCATCGAAATTGTAATACACGGATTCGATTTCCGGCCCGCGCTCAACGGAAAAGCCCAGATTGATGAAGATTTCTTCGATCTCGCGCTGCACTTGAGTGATGGGATGCAGGGAACCCAACGGCCGTCGAAGGCCCGGCAGGGTAAGATCAGGGAGCGAGGATGCTTTGGCCTTGCGGCCAGCAGCCACGGCCACGTTGTCCGGAAAAATCTCACAAGCGCGGGCGTGGAGCTTGTTGAAGGAAACACCCGCAACAGGCTTGAGTGGTTTGGGCGCAGCCTTCAGCCAATGCTCGTTGATGAGCGTCAGCAAGCCCCGTTTCCGCGAGAGCCACCGCTCGCGGAGCTCTTCGTCCCGCGCAGCGTCTTGCCCTCCGCTCGAGGCTGGGCCAGTTGCCAGTTGCCTGGCATCCTGCTCCAGGAGCTCTCGCACGCCCTCGAACAAGCGAAGGATTTCTTCCGGCGCGCACGCATCCAGGTCTTGCAGCGTTTTCCCGGATTTTTCGCGGAGTTCTTCGAGAGTCATCCTACGCGGGCGCGGCCAGCGCTTTCTTGACTTCAGCCGCGAGGGTGGCGAAGGTAGCGGGGTCTCTGGCGGCAATTTCCGCCAGTGATTTCCGGTCCAACTCCGAATTCATCAACTTGAGGCCGTGCATGAATTGGCTGTAGGTCAGCTCGTGCTGGCGCGCGCCTGCATTGATGCGGAGAATCCAGAGCCGCCGGAAGTCGCGCTTGCGCCGCCGGCGGTCTCGGTAGGCAAAGCGCCCCGCGCGGTCCGCGGCTTCCCTCATCGCCCGGTAGAGCTTGCTTTTGGTGAGGAAATAACCCTTGGTACGCCTGGCAAGTTTCTGACGTGCGGCGCGGCGCACAGTGCCGCGCTTAACTCGTGGCATGGGTTTGCTCCTTTCGAAGGGAATTGGTTACGGGGCGGACGCGCCGGCAAGCAGCAAAAAACCGGCAGCCAGGATCAGGCCGTTGTGAGCCGGCGCGGGATATGCGGAGGCGCTTGACGCTTCTGCAGTACCTTGCTTGCTGCTCACGGCGGACTACCGGCTGCTTTCTGCTTACTGGCGGTGAAGGCACCCAGCCATTGGCCTTCCCGCACCCTACAAAGCCGTCAGCTTCCGGCATTCAGAGAACAACGAATGGCCGGCAGTTCACACGAACCGCGTGAGGCGCTGCCCCGTGCGGCCTTGGAAAGCCGGCTGCTGATTTCTGAAAGCAGTTGCTGATGACTTATTTCTGTGTTCTATCTTCCGTACGGCAACATTGCACGAACGCGCCGGACGTCGGACGCGGAAACCGTGGTGCTTTGGTTCAGCTTGCGTTTTCGCTTGCTCGGTTTCGAGGTCAGAATATGGCGAGCGTGAGAATGACCGCGAATGACCTTACCACCCGCCGTCAGCTTGAACCGCTTCGCTGCGCCGCGATGAGTCTTCAATTTCATCTTTCCGCTCCGCACTACGATCCTCCCGTGTTTCCTGACGTCGCCGAAGCCGCGCTTTCGGCGGGCGCCGCTGCCGGCACTGCGGCCGCCGGCCGCACCGGTTGAACTTCGCTTGAACGAGGCGCAGCCGCAGGCTTGGGACCGGGTTTTTTCGGCGCGATAATCGCCGAAAGATTGGGGCCTTCCTGCTTCGCCCGCGTTTCCACCTGGCCGTAATCCGCAATCTCTTCCAGCAGGCGGTTGATCATCGTCCAGCCAATGTCTCTGTGAGCCATCTCACGCCCGCGAAAGGCGACGGTGGCTTTCACCTTGCTGCCTTCTTGCAGGAATTTCAGAATGTGGTTCTTTTTCGTTTCAAAATCATGCTCGCCCGTCCGCGGCCGGAACTTAACTTCCTTCAGCTCAATCGAGCGCTGATGCTTGCGCGCATCGTGCTGCCGCTTGCTTTGCTGATAAAGAAATTTGCCGTAGTTGATAATCCGGCAGACGGGCGGATTCGCCCGCGCGGAAACTTCCACCAAGTCCAACCCGCGCGAGCGAGCCACCTTGACGGCTTCCCATGGCGGCATGATGCCGAGCTGAGTCCCCTCTTCGTCAATGACGCGAACTTCCTTGGCCCGAATCCTCTCGTTGATGCGAACGTAACGGTCAGCGATACGCTTTTCCTCCAGGCCCAAAGGCAGTGACGAGTGAAGAATGGCAAGTGGCCGGCCAGACGCACCCGGAGTGCGCCGATTCATTATGACGGTGACGCACTCTTATCCGTTTCCACCAATCCTGACTGACAGGCTCGAACAGTCATGTTTCTCTGAGCTTACCATTTTAAGGCGCGAGTGTCGATAAGCCCGCGAACCCACGGGACAAACTGATCGAGGGGTTGCGAGCCGGAATCGCCCGATTCCCGCCGCCTGACGGCGACGGCGCCCGCCTGGGCTTCCCGCTCGCCCACGACGAGCATCAACGGGATCTTCTGGAGCTGCGCATCGCGGATGCGAGCATTCAGCTTCTCGTTCCGGTCGTCCAACTGAACCCTTACTTTCGCGGCGCGGAGCACGCCGGCCACTTTGCGCGCGTAGTCCAGTTGCTTTTCGCTGATGGGAAGCACCATGGCTTGCACGGGAGCGAGCCAGACGGGGAACGCTCCGGCATAGTGTTCGATCAAAACACCGAAGAAGCGCTCGATGGAACCCAGCAGGGCGCGATGCACCATAACGGGGACGTGCTTCTGGCCGTCGTTTCCGATAAACTCCAAACCGAACCGGCGCGGCAGATTGAAGTCAAATTGCACGGTGGCAAGCTGCCAGGGACGGCCAATGGCGTCCACAAGCTTCACGTCAATCTTAGGTCCGTAGAAAACCGCTTCGCCGGGAATCACCTGAAACGGAATCTCCATCCGGCGGAGCGTATCCATAAGCGCTCCCTCGGCTCGATCCCATTCTTCCGAAGTCCCGGCATAATCGCCGGCATGCGCCGGATCGCGCGCGGAAAGCTCCACCTGATAGCGCTCGAAACCGAATGCCCGAAGCACCGCCTGGGCAAACTCGACGCATCCTTGCACCTCGTCTTCAAGCTGCTCCGGCCGACAGAAGATGTGAGCATCATCTTGGGTAAAGCCGCGCACGCGCAGCAATCCGTGCATCACTCCCGAGCGCTCGTAGCGATAGACCGTGCCAAACTCGGCGTAGCGCAGCGGCAACTCACGGTAACTCCGCGCTCGTGACTTATAGATGAGGATATGGCCCGGACAATTCATCGGCTTGAGCTGGTATTCATCATTTTCCACTTGCATCGGGCCGAACATGTTCGGGCGATAGAAACCGGTGTGCCCGCTGGTTTCCCACAACTGGAGCCTCATAGCGTGCGGCGTGAACACCAAGTCATACCCGCGCTCCACCAGCTCGCCGCGGAGCCAATCCTCAATCTCCCTGCGAACCACGCCGCCCTTCGGATGCCAAAAAATCAGGCCCGGCCCGGCGTCATCTTCCGTGCTGAAAAGATCCAGTTCCCGCCCCAGCCGCCGGTGATCGCGCTTCTTCGCTTCTTCGATCTGCTGAAGGTAATTCTCAAGATCTTTGTGAGTAAAAAACGACGTCCCATAAATCCGCTGCATCGGATGCGAGCGTTCATCTCCCTTCCAATACGCGCCGGCGACGCTGAGCAGCTTGAATGCCTTGATACGGCCGGTGGAAGGAATATGCGGTCCGCGGCAGAAATCGAGGAACTTACCCGTGCGGTATGCGGAAAAAACCGGCTCAGCTTTCTCACGGATCAGCTCGCACTTCAGAAACTCTCCCATTTCTTCAAACTGTTTCAAGCCTTCTTCTTTTGGAAAATAGACACGCTCGTAGGCGATGTCCGCCTTGACCAGCTCGGCCATTTTCTGTTCGATCTTTTTCAGGTCGTCTTCCGTGAACGGCCTTTCCCGGTAGAAATCGTAGTAGAAGCCCGATTCGGTGGGAGGGCCAATGCCTGGATGCGCGTCGGGAAATAGCTCCCGTACCGCCGCGGCCAGCAGATGCGCCGAAGAATGGCGATAGACTTCCAAGGATTCCGGCATGGAAGGCGTCAGGAATTGAACGGGCGTGCTCTCTTCAATGGGTGAAGAAAGATCAACCAGGCGCCCGTTCAGCCGGGCTACCAGTACTTCCGCCGCGAGGCGCGGGCCAATAGACTTTGCTACCTCCAGCGCCGAAATGCCACGAGGAAACTTCTGGGTTTTCCCGTCAGGAAAAGTAAGCTGAATGGTTTCCATGCCGGCTTTGAGTCCGAGAGCGACTGCAGACAGACAGTTGATAAATTAACAAATTGCGTGGCTTCTGGTCAAATCCCGCTTAACTGCTTTGGCGCTCCTGCGAGGGGATCGCTCAATGCAAGACGAGAGGATGAGCGGGTAACAGCGCGCTTTCCATAATCCAGGCATCCTCGCGGGGATGGTTGTAATAGTCTTTGCGCACGGAATGGAACGTGAATCCTGCCTTCCGATAAAGCTCGATCGCCGTGCAGTTCGACGCCCGAACTTCCAGGTAAACGCGCCGGCTGCCTCTCTTTTTTAGTAAGGTACAAGTCTCGCGGAGGAGGCTGCGGCCGACGCCTTGGCGTTGACACGGTGTCGCGACCGCAAGCGCGAGCAATTCCGCATCTTCCCCCAGGCTGCGCGTAGCTGAAAACCCCACAATCACCCCATCGGCATCATGAACCTCAGATTCGGCGATGAGAATCAGCCCATGCGGCGATGCGTGCAGCCGCTCGTAATCACCGCCGCTCCACCCGCTCTGAGGAAGCACGTCTGCCTGAATGGCCAGCACGCCTGGTAAGTCTTCGACCATGTAAGGCCGTATCTTCAGCATTCGAACAGAATAACGGGCAGGACATGCGAACGCCAATGGCGCGCAGTTGATTCGATGTTCAACCAGGATTTCGGAAGGCTCAAACCGGAGACCAGCGAAAGTGCGTGGAATTTGCTGATCTGGATGCTGACCCCTGCTCCTCGTGCTCCAGCAACCACTTACTGCTTCGCTTTGGAAAGTTTCAGCAGCATTTCTTGCGCCGCCCGCACTTCGGTTTGAGCTTGTCGGATTGACGACTCGTCGGACGAGATTTCATCCTGCTTGGAACTAATCGCTCCGGTGAGCTCGGCTTGAAGGTTGGGGTTAAGCGTCTGGATTTGCTGGGTCTTGAGAAGATCGAGCTGATTCTTTGCAAGGTCTGTCTTCTCCTGAGCCAGGGAAAGCTGGTTCTTGGCTGCGTCCAGCCGGGCTTGCCAATAGGCCGCAGTTCCCAGCTTGGCTGCGATCGGAGGTTCGGATGGAGCGCCGTTCGCGCCGGAGCCTGCTTCCTGCATCCAGCCAGACTGCGTCTCCGCGCTTTGAACTGCTCCTTCGAGCTCCTGCACGGTTCGCTGGTCCGCAGCAACCTGGTCGCGCTTTTGGCCGATGTCGTTCGTCAGTTTTTCGATATCACTGCGTGTGAACTCCTGCATCGCGGTTTTGTATGGATCGGGATAATACTGGAGGTTCTTCTGACCCAGCCGCTGCTGGAGAACGCTGAGCTCGCCCTGATGCAACTGAAGCTCTTCTCGAGCCTGAGCCAACTGATAGCGCAGCTTAGCCACATCTTGATTGGCCTTGATGCTCTCTTCGCGTCCAATGGCCCCACCTGCTGCGTTGCCTTCACTACTCGGACCAATCACACTGATGCCACCCGGACCGGTTGGAAGGTTGTCGTTGGTGAACATCGGAACGTCCTGCGAGCGCGTCTTCGCGTTTTCAGCCTTGGCCTTCGTTGCCATCTGCGCCACCGATGGCGGAGCTATGGGCTGCGACTGGACGGCACGAGCCTGACCAGATGGTACTCCCGCAAACAACAAAAACAGGACGAGCAGGTATTTCATGGCCGCCTCCCGGGTGGCGAACGCGCCCTATTTACTCCTTAATTACTATACCCCTCAGGGCGCCAAAGCGCAAACACAGCGGCAATCAAGAAACCTGTAGGAACGGGATTCCCGTCTTCAACTCCGGGCAGCAGGCAAAAACAGCGGCAAACGGCGCGCCTGAGCCGAGCCTATCGGGACACTGGGATAGAATTAACGAAGCGGCAAAAATTTGGAGAGACTAGGGATGTCTGGCCGAAAGAAGATTCTGATTGCTATCCTCTGCGTCGTTGCGGGATTCTCGCTTGCGGCAGCCGTTATGGCTCCTCGGTTGGTTCAGATCGACCGCTACCGGCCGGAGGTGATCGCTTTCCTGGATCAGAAGACCGGGCATCAGGTCGAGATAGGGCGTCTGGCGTTAAGCTTGTTCCCCCACTTCGCAATTCGCGTCGATAAGTTCGAGGTTGAGAACCCTCCAGGGTTCCCGAAGGGCGCCTGCATGGCCGTACACCGCATTAACGCGTTATTGAGCCTCCGGGCGTTGCTCGATCGTCAAATTGTTATTCGCCGGCTGACCATCGACCATCCTGTTTTCACCTTTGCTTTCACACCCGAAGGGCAATGGAATTGCCAGCTCGCTCGAAGCAGCGCAGGACGGCTCCCGCCCGGCGATCCGCCGCTCTTTCGCTTTCGGGATATCTCCAACCTTGACCTCGATCAGGGCGAGATCACACTCCAGCAGCTCGCGAGCGGTGGCCAGCCTGTCTCTGGCCCCATCGCGGCCGGTGGCGTTTCGGGCCACCTCTCGGATGTGAACTTCATGTTGCTGGATCAGCTTGTTTCCGGCGGACCACGAGGCGCACAAGCCCTCCAAGAGGCAGGGACGGCCAGGGAGGAATCGGGCCGGCTCACGGCATCGTGGCTGCGGCTGGGCAGGCTCCAGGCAAGCGGCTGCGGAACCCGCATCAACATTCTTCCAAGAGAACTCCGGCTGAACGGGATCGAGTGCCGGGTGGCCGGAGGACGGGTGAAAGCAGGTCTTCAGATTGACATCGGTGTTTCCCAGCCTCGTTTCCATTCAACGGGCCAAGTGAGCGGCATTCAACTTGCGACGCTTCTTGCCCAGTTTCCTTCCGCAAAGGGGAAAATGACCGGCACGCTTGATGGCCAGTGGAGTCTATCGGGCAACGTATCTGGCGATAGCGGGGTAGTCGCGTCTGAGCAAGGAAGGGGCTCTGTAAGCATCACGAAGGGCCGTTGGCGTCAACTCCATTTGAATCCAGATCTTCTGAAACTACTTCGCTTGGCGCGCCTCGGACCGGCCTCCGGCGATTTTTCGGCATTTTCATCGATAACAGCAAATTGGCTGCTCTCCGAAGGCGTTGTTTCAACTTCAAATCTCAGCTTCGCTGGCTCGAATTTTAGAATCACCGGAGCAGGAACTTTACAACTGACAAAACAACGGCTCGTCCACCTCGACGGTAATTTGGATATCTCCGGACAAAGCAACCTGCTTACGAACTTCCTGGCTGCGTTTTCAGGAGCCACGTTTCGACGCGGCCAGCTCCACTTGCCGTTCGTGGTTGGCGGCACCTTGCAGCATCCGACATTTCGATTGAAAACCGGCTTGTCTCCCGCCTTGCGTCAACCCCCACCTCGGACCTCCGGCGCCGCACCCAAGAAACACTCCCTCGGGCCCGCAGTGCCTGCCTTGGAAACTGAGCAGGGCGAGGCTGCGCCTCTTTATACATTCAGCGAGCCCGCCGGGGCACTTCCTGCGGCTCCGCCGCCTGACGTGCGAAAAGGCTTGCCTTTCCGGATCCTACCCCCTTCGATCGTTCTTTCTTTTTCCGAAGTAAGGCTGCGCCTTGCGACCCTCGCTCTAATCTGGGCGGCGCAGACATGGCAGCTTTGAGCCCTGCGACCCTCACGGGTCGCACACGTTGCAACGTGCGAGATGTATGCGCCACCCATCGAAAAGCCGCAGGGGCTAAACAGGCTGCGGAAAAACTCTTTCGGGAGTTGACGTAGCACCGGCTTCCAGCCGGCAACTCGCTTCAATTCAACGGAGGCCGGCAAGATGGCGGCGCTACGTTTGCGGCAGCGCCGAGTTTTTCCGCAGCCTGTAAAGCCCGGGAATCAGTGGACCTGAGGCAGCATGACTGAAGTCATGTCCTGATACGGGGTACCGAAGCGGCTGAGGCCGCGGCCTGTCTTGAAAATTGAGTAGGGGCGGGTTTGAAACCCGCCCCTACCCCAAACGTCGTCATCGCTTTGCGGGTGTCGAGAAGCGACATGACCCACTGAATAGGAAGCCACATTGAGTTGGCGGGCACGTGGCCGTAAGGAATCAGCAAAGGCTAACCATGGCATTTGGGTCCTGCGGATTGGGGGTGTATAATCTCACTCAGTGGGGTGTGCCAATCATGGGCAAACCGGTAAATA
>JASHON010000082.1 GCA_030041095.1 Terriglobia bacterium | reverse complement strand
CCCCATGACCCCGCGAACCGAGCCCGGACGGAAGTCGCCCAGTTGGGTGATCTGGTGCACGACCATAGAGCGGTCCTTCTCCAATGCTGGAAGTGATTCGGCCATAAGACCTCCTTGTCTTAGTGTATACTATACATTAAGAAGAAGCCTTCTGGCAGCCAAACCATTCAAAGCGCCACTTCTATGTCGCGCACCCGCCTGCGTCTGTGAGCGGGCCGATGACGTGGGGAATGTGATACGCTTCAAAGGATGACTCGTTACCGCGAGTACGCCCGCTATTTCTTCCCTTCTTTGACGCCGGTCGTCAAGGCGCTTCTGATCGTCACCACGGCCGCGTTCATCCTCACATATTTCCCGGCGCAGTTTGCCGGATGGGCTCGGCCTTATTATTACCTCGGCTTGGTTCCTTATGACGTAACGCACCATCTTTTTATCTGGCAGCTTGCCACTTACCTCTTCCTTCACGGCGGCTTCTTCCACATCATTTTCAATCTGTTTGTGCTTTGGCAGTTCGGGCCGGAGCTTGAAGGAACGTGGGGCAGCAAGCATTTTCTCTTCTTCTACTTCTTCACGGGTGTGGGAGCCGGCCTTACCAACATCCTGGTCAATCCCGGCAGTCATGAGATCACGATCGGGTGCTCCGGCGCCCTATTCGGACTCATCCTGGCTTACGGCCTTCTTTTTCCCAATCGGCTTATATACCTCTACATGCTGATTCCCGT
Source organism: Terriglobia bacterium (assembly GCA_030041095.1). Lineage (GTDB taxonomy): Bacteria > Acidobacteriota > Terriglobia > UBA7540 > UBA7540 > JASHON01. The sequence continues at coordinate 3,961 of JASHON010000082.1, read as the reverse complement.
GAAAGCCAAGTGGTTCGTTCTCTTTATTGGCGTCATTGAGTTTCTCAGCGAGGTGATGCAGCCCGGATCGAGCATCAGCCACATCTCTCACCTGGGCGGATTGCTGTTTGGGTATATTTACCTTCGAGGAATGGGATCTCCAGGCTTGATGCGAGGACGGTACGACGAATGGCGGAGAGCCCGCCTGCGGCGGCAGTTTGAAATCTATATGCGGAAGCAGGAAAAGAAAGAAGACAAGGGCCGGTGGATTAACTGATGGACGACTGGCGATGATTGATTGTCGATTTGACCAAACTGTCTTCCAGTGATGGTTTTTGATTTAGCGCGGCGGTCTACCCGGCATTCGTTACCCGGGATCACAGATTTCGGTTGCTTGAGAATATCCAGGAGGGTGGTTACGGACCTTCCTCCGCTTTTGTTATATGACGCGCCGGAATCGGCGAGGCGAACCGGCCATCGTCAATCGAAAATCGTCAATTCCTAAAGGCTCATCAGATATTCGGTGGCCGTCATATCGCCAAGCTGAATCTTGCTCACCCGCTCGCCCAGCACGTTGCTGAAAAACTGAAGAATGGACGCCAGCTTCAGCATCAACGCTTTCTCGCCAACGCCGAACAAATGAACCACGGAGAGCAGCGCTGAGAGGACTTTGAAATTCATCACGAGCAATCCCTCTTCGCGCGAGAAGCCCTTGCCGGAGTTCATAGCATTCTTCAAAAGATACGTGAGGGCCAAAAAGTCGCATCGGAGCTGCATGCGGAATCTGCCGTAGTCGAGCGGCGCATCATATTCCTGAATGGCCGCACGAACATACGGAAATTCCAGGCGGTTGGCGTTCACGATGGCGTGGTAGAACTGCTCGTGAGCGCGCCGCCGCAAGATTCGCTGGCATGTTGCCTGCAGATAGAACAGCAACAACGCCGTCGAAATGATCAGAATCGCCATGGCTGAAATCATGCTCTACCTCAACGTGTTGCACGCACCGGAATCGGCGAAAGAACGGGAATTCGAACGGTCTCCGGAGCGTGCTTCACAGGAGCTTTTTCCGCCGCACGAGTGACTGCATAAAGCCAGGTTATGAACATTGCCAGGTTGCAAACGGGAGCCGAGAGCTGCGCGACGGCCCCGATTCGGCCCGAAGTAACGTAGTCGAGCGCCATTGCAGCCGCCGGACCGGCGAACTGGATCCCCATGCCAGAAACCAGAAGGTGCAATTGGTCGCCCGCGCTCTCTGATGCCTGGAGCATAACGAAGAGAACAGTGATTAGGATCAAACAAGTAAAGTAAAGATCCTGAGAAAATTGCATCAGAAATCTGACGTCGATAAACAAGTGCGCGTAATGAGCCGCTACAGATAGGTAGGAAACCAGCGCAGTCAGTCCAAAGGCGGCGATCAGCCCGGTGCGAATGGCAGGCCAGTGTTTGCTTTCTTTAGCGAAGGCTTGGCGGAAGAAGAGGCTAACCAAAAGGAAAGTTGCGAACGTCAGCGCGACGTCCGAGATCCAGTAAATGTAAAAGTATCGGACGGAAGAAAAGCCGAACGCCTCTCGCGCGAGCGGCCGAAGGATCGCATCGACACCAGCGAAGGCAAGTACGTAGAAGAAAAGCGCGGACAGCTTCCGCCAGCGGCCAGCAAAGAGCAGCGCGCCCAGCAAGAGGAACTCTGCCGCATAGCCAGGATACTGGAGCAGAACCCCGAACTCGTTACCCACGGCCAAATCCCTCCCGCCCCGAAAATACCGGAGCAACCGCGATCAACGAGTCTATAATATCACATCTGTCAATAGTTGCAAGCGAGCGCGCTACGCAGCGCTCTAACGAGCGACCATCAGCTACGAACCCTGCTTGCCCGTCGGCATTGGCGCGCTGCCAATCGCCATCAGCGATGAACCCTGCTTGCCTGTCGGCATTGGCGCGCTGCCAATCGCCATCAACGATCCGCCCTGCTTGCCTGTCGGCATTGGCGCGCTGCCGATTGCCATCAACGATCCGCCCTGCTTGCCCGTCGGCATTGGCGCGCTGCCGATTGCCATCAGCGATGAACCCTGCTTCCCTGTCGGCATTGGCGCGCTGCCAATCGCCACCAGCGATGAACCCTGCTTGCCTGTCGGCATTGGCGCGCTGCCAATCGCCACCAGCGATGAACCCTGCTTGCCTGTCGGCATTGGCGCGCTGCCGATCGCCATTAGCGATCCGCCCTGCTTGCCTGTCGGCATTGGCGCGCTGCCGATTGCCATCAACGGGGAAGGAGCTATTGTGCTGGTTGAAGCCGCTGTCCATATGTTCGCCGCGCCTTGAACGCCGGCAAAAAGCCTATGCAGAGAAGTGCTTGCAAATACAACTAAAATCGCAAAAGATACTGCAAGAGCGTGCTTTTTCATCGGCTCTACTCCATGGGAAGAATGTTTGGGTCGCACCCGACCCGATGGAGGTAGAGCCTAGTTTAGACTAGCCGCGAACGCAAGCCGTCTTCGGCCGGTTCCGGGGCTTCGCTAACAGCTTATCAAAAGGTTATACTAAGTCAAGTTAAAAATTACTCATTTAGCAACTCTAAACTTTAATGGATGATTACTCCAACCGGTCCTCATCCGATCGGGGCGCCACGACAGGATTCCGCTCCTCACGTTGGCGCGCCATCCACTCGTCTCTTCCATCGGCGCTTTTGGCGATGACCTTGAGGGGTTTTTGCCACTCTCAGTCGGCGGCTTCCGATGATCCCTGAAATTTGCGCCATGAGTGACGCCCCGCCGCCAAGCGCTTTCACGCGAAGGGAATGGAGAGCCATTCGGGCTTTGCGAACTCCAACCCTCGTCCAGCGGTTTCTCCGCGCGCTCCCTTACAACTGGGAAAAGAACGGAGAGACGCTCCGAACGTTTCGAGGAGTGATGCAGCGCGGTAAAGCGCATTGCCTCGAAGGCGCTCTTGCAGCCGCAACAATTCTGGAGCAGCACGGCTATCCGCCGCTACTGCTTGACCTCGAATCCCAGGACAAGCTCGACCACGTGCTGTTTCTCTTCGAGCACGCCGGCCGTTTTGGAACCGTGGCGCGCTCGCGCGACGCCGGTCTGCATGGCCGCAAGCCTGTTTTTCGCTCCATTCGCCACTTGGTGATGAGCTACGTGGATCCGTACGTCGACGGCTCGGGGCGAATTGTGGGCTACGGCGTGCTCGATCTCGGCACGCTCGGGCGCTGCAATTGGCGGCTTTCCACGCGAAACGTCTGGGCGGTGGAGCGCGCCTTGATCCACATGCCTCATACGAAAATGATTACCTCCGAGCGGCGATATCAGGCCGCACTGCGCCGTTACCGCGAGTTTCTCAATCGATATCCGGGCCGGCCTGCCACCTTTTACGCGAATCGCACGCTGTGGATGTAAGCGCGGCCGGCGAGGGACTTGGCGATTGGGAGGGTCAGAAGCGTGAGGCGCGGCATCAGCGCTCCTCGACAGTGCCCCCCGAAGCGTCAAGGTCAATCCGCATGACCCACTCGCAATTAATACGGTGCTTTGCAAACCATTTCTCCAGAGTAGGCTGGTCCGTAGCTTCAATTTCGGTGAGCATGCGCCCACCCACCTGGCCAGCGACACACCGCCGAACCTTGAGATCCGCCGACGCCATCAGGTCGCTCATCAGCTCCCGAAGCGCTTGCTTGGTGAGACATGCAGTGGTGTGAGATGAGAAATACAGAGCCATACAAGCCGTGACGAATTTTCAGTCGCAAGTGGCCAACCAGGCAGCGCTTTGAAACGGGCGGTCAGCCCGCCGTCATGTTCGCTTTTCCACGGCAGAAACCAGCAGGTCCGCTTTCTCCGCCAAATTCAGCGACTCCGTCAGATCGCCCGCTTCCATCGCCTCCCGTGATTGCGACAGGAATACACGGGCATCGCTGACGGCTTTCCGATCCACGTCAGAGAGCCGCCGTTGAATGAGGGAATCAATCCGGCGCTCGATGCCTCGCTGA
>JASHON010000081.1 GCA_030041095.1 Terriglobia bacterium | reverse complement strand
CTGCATGGTAGCGCCACAAAATCTGCGCTCGTTGCACCTCCCTCCAAGGTGCCGTCTGCGATTGACGCAACTGCCGAAGCCGTTCCAGTTCGTCGGAGGTTAGAATCAACTTGGGCCGCCGGGATTTTCCCGCCACGCCTCAAGACTAGCACGAAAGGGCCGCCAACAGGATATGTTTTAATGAAACGTTATACTAGTGGTTCACGTCAATCGCCGGTTTCTCCAGGTGAATCGGGAGCATGACGTTCGCCGTTACCGTTTGCGCTCCATGAGCACGAACGCCGCCGCGCCGCGCTTCCATGTGACGTTCTCCGTGACGACGCTCTCGTTCCTCGCTTCCAACTTTCGAAAACTACAGGCCATCGCGTCCCGCTCTGGCCGGGTCATTCTGAGCGCAGCGAAGGATCTCGGTATTTTGCTTTCAACCAAATGCAGAGATGCTTCGCTCCGCTCAGCATGACATCTTCGGTTCATTCCGCAGCCTGCCCAATCTCGCAGAGTGCCGCTTTGCGTAGCGCCGGCATCTTGCCGGCCCTGAAAAATGCCGCCGGGACGGCGGCGCTCCGGCGAGCGTCGCAAAGGCTGTCATCCAGAGCGAGAGCGAAGGATCCCGGTATTTTGCTTTCCAATCAAATGCAGAGATGCTTCGCTCCGCTCAGCATGACATCTTCGGCTTATTGAGCGGCCTGATGGAGGTCGATGAAGACGAGGGAACAAGTGGACGAGACGGACCACCTGCAACTGAGAACTGACTACTGACTGCTGATAACTGATAGCTGACAACTGTCTAAACCCGTGACCAACAAACCCAGTAAGTTGCTGAAAACAAACAATGGCGATGAGAGACTCAACCAACAAACCCAGTAAAGTGATGAAAATAATAACGTTATCGACGCTCGTCGCGCGGTATCCCAGCAAGTTAGTGAAAGCAAGCAGGATAGCTACGATGCAGGATGAGGAGAGGAGCGAAGCTATAGCGGACGCTTGAGACCGCAATAGTTGGATTGCCGCATCCTTGCAGGAAACTTATACGTCGCATTCAGCGCACCAGAACATCGCTCCACTTGCTCGGAGTGTTGCTAATGGAGTGTCCAAGAAACAGGTATACAAATAATCCGGGTGGCACAGACATGGCGGCTTTTACAGGCTGCAGAAAAACTCGATGCCGCCGCAAACGTAGCGCCGGCATCTTGCCGGCCTCCGTTGAATTGAAGGGAATTGCCGGCTGGAAGCCGGCGCTACGTCAACTCCCGAAAGAGTTTTTCCGCAGCCTGTTCCAGCCATGTCTGTCTTCACGGGTCGCACCCAACGCGGAATTGATACATGAGCCGTTCAGCGCCAGGGCCGTCTCAGCGTCAGAAATGGAACCCGAGCGTTACGGTCACCGTCCGCGGCGAAACGTAGTGTGTGCCGCTGAAAGTTGACAGCCAGTTATAGAGCGCGACTTTGTTCGCCAGGTTGATGATGTCTGCTTGCAGACTCCACCTGGTGCGTTCGGTATGAAAGAGATTGTCATCGCCCACTGCAAAATCGACCAGGCCACGCGGATCGACGCGCTGCGGGTTATGGTCGTCGTTTTCCGTTCCGGGCGGAGGAATGCTCAGAAGTGTAGAGCTAAACTCCGATGCAAGGCATGGGCTGGGCAGAGCCTCGGTGATGGTTGCTGCGATGCCGTTGCAGGCAAACCCGGCCTCATACTCCTGGTCCGCCGTCAGCGGGAGGCTCGTGGCCGTGTTAAGCATCAGGATTGCCGGTTGGCCGTTGAGTGTTGCGGACGTGGGCGCGCAGGTTGCCGTGGAGGGGTTGTAGCACGGCGTCGAGCCGGCGACCAGCCCGCTGTCATACCTGTAATTGAAGCCGAACCACGGACCGCGTTTCCACGGTTGGTATTCCAAATGGACCGTAGAGTTCAGGAACTCATCGTGGTCGATGCGGAAGACTCCCGTCGATGCCGGAACGATAGGCAGCCCGGCAACTTGCGGCAGAAAGAAGCGCGCCGCGACGCTCGAAGCCACCACGAATGCGGAAAGACCATGCCACGTGGGAAAAGTGAGGCGGCCATCCCAGCCTGGAATCTTTGCCCGTGACCACTCAATGGGAAAAGTGAGAGGCGTGTTCCCCACAACCCCAAAGTCGTAGGCGTTATGGTAGTAATCCCAAACGTATTCCCAGTCCACGACCAAATGTTTCCCGAAGGCTTGCTCGATTCCCGCATGGAATTGATTGCTCAGGCCTGGTTGAATCGGCTCGACCGGACACGGAACTCCTGCAGGTGGGACCAGTGCGGCCAGGAACGGATAACGGCATCCCTCACTCGAGATAATCAGGTTCTCGTTGAACGGACTTTCTAACGTTCGCGCGTAGGAAGCGCGAAGCACCGTTGTGGTGCGTTTGACGTTGTAGGCGAGGCCGAGGCGCGGCTCCGCCTGCCGGCCAATGGATATGCCGTTATAAAGATCACCGCGCACTCCCAGGTTGGCAGACAGATTCCCCTTCGTGATTTGATCCTGGCCCCAGATGGCAAGCTCCTTGATGTCCGTATGCCCGAAAAACGGGAAGTAATGCCCGCCTTCCGTCAAATCGTACCGTTGGAGCGCCGCACAGGGTGTCCCGGGAATGGCGCTGCCGGTTGGAGTAAGGCAGCCGAGCGAGGGAACCAGCGTCGGATCGACGATGGCGAGCTGATCGCCTTCCGTCAGGAAAGTCTGCATGTAATTCACGCCCAGCTTGATGTTGTTGCCGCCTTTCACATAGTCAACCATGGTCCGGCCGCCGGTATTGGTGAGCTTTCGCGACTGGCCGAAGGTTTCAGACTGCAAATCGGGAGAATAATCGTCGAAGGGATTGCCGCTTGGGTAGTAGTTGTATTGGTCTTGCCTCACCCAGCCGCCCAGCGTAAATACGGTCGAGTTATTGATCAGGCGCGTCCAGGTGGGAGCCAGGTTGATGGTTTTAATCTGCGAGCGCTGATCCGTCGGCCCTAAAGGAGCGCCGGTCAGAGGGTCGAATAGCCCAAAATGAAGCTGTTGGTCGTAGGAATTTGGATTCTGAAGCCAGGATCGTGTATAGTCGGCGTCCAGGCGCAGCGTGTTGGCTGCCGTAGGTTGAAAGTCAATGCGGTCGAAGATGTTCTCTTCGTTTCCTTTGTCGTGCATCACGTCAAATTCGGGCGGATCGAGGAAGCGGCTGGTATCCAGACCGTTGGCCGTAATGAAATTTCCCCACTTCTGGCCTCCATAACCCAGATTGAAGCCGTCGTTCGTCGTGCCGAACGTACCGTAGGAAGCCGTGACGTCGCCGTGCGGCGTCGTCATGCCTTCGCCGGAACGCGTGGTTGTCACAATGACGACGCTCGTCTTGCCTCCATATTCTGCGGGTGGCGCGCCGGGAATCACTTCCAGCGATTGCACCGCGCCGACAGGAAGCTGATTCGAGAAGACCTTGCTCTGCTGGTCCGTGATGGGCTCGCCATCAACCGAAAATGAGTTTGAAGCGTGGTTGCCCATCCCATGGAAAAGCCCGTTCGAGTCTGCGCTGATTCCGGGTGTCGCCAGAGTGACGAGCGAACTCAGAGACGAAGACTGGCTCTCCAGAGGAAGTCTCTTAAACATCGCGCGGTCCACGTCCGTATGGTTGGTAGGTGTGGTTTCGACGAGGTCGTGGGATTCCCCGGTGACCGTCACCGTTTGCTTGGCAAGCGCAAGTTGCAACGTGATTTTCAAGCTGATAGGAAGGGCGGAGCGGAGTTCGACATCCAGCACGTGCGGAGCGAATCCTTTTGCGATAACTGTGGTGTGATAGGGGTTGAAAGGGACATTTGTAAAGGTGAAAGTTCCTGTACTGCTGGTCGTAGCGACGCGCTGATACTGGCTTACAGGATCATAGATCGTTACCGTGGCCCCACGAACGGCGGCGCCCGAAGGGTCCAGAACTACGCCTTGGATGATGCCGGATTGTGCGAAGATTGCTGAAGGGAAAATAAGAGTTGCCACCAGAAATAGGAAAGTAGTTCCACGCGGAAATAGATTTTCCGCTTGTCTCCTGGTGTGCAGGTTTGGTCTCTTGGACATCATCGTTTTCTCCTTGTCTCATGTAGATACCCCTCACCCGCCGTAACGGGCCGAAGCTGCATCCTTCCGGAAAGAGGAAGGCCTGGCGAGGGATGTACAGGAAAGTCCACACCGGGCCGCGCGGTTGGTTCTTGAGCTGAAAAGCCCCAGACTCAAGAACACTGCGCCACCGGATTAAGACAGAGAACTCAGGAGAAAGCAGGAGGGTCAGTGCCGGAAGGGCAAAAACACGTTACCAGGGATGGACACGGGGACGGCAGTCGCCTGATCTTTTGCGTCGCGGAAAGTAGCCGATGGAAATGAACGGTCGGAGACGCGTTGATCAGTCCTCGCACGGCAAGCTGGCACGCCGCGCAAAAAGGTGTTGAGTGGGGTGATGGAGCCGCCGGCTCCCAACCGCTTCCTGCAGCTTCGGCTGCCGGATGGGCGGACCAACGAATGGACGCTGTATCATGATGATGCAGCTCGACGACGAAAAAGAGATGAAGCTGGATGAAAACCGCTGCCCAAACCGCAATTCGGCCGTATCTTCTTCTCCGGCTCGTCTTGTGCGGAAACAGCATCAGATTTGACTTGGCTGCAACGATGTGAAATATACGTGAGAAGCTGACCCGTCCGCATTCGTCACGGGTGGTTTCGGCGCGCAGCTTACCCTGAAGGTTGTTCGATGAAGAAACTGGAACAAAAGATGTATTCTCTTCCAAACAAGGAGTGAACCGCATGGACCCACTGACGAAAGTTCAGATTGGAAAGACCTCGCTTCGAGTAACGCGCTTAGGCCTGGGCGGCGCGCCGCTGGGAGGGCTGTTTGAGGACGTGAAGAGCGATGCCGCCGTCGCGACCATCCGGCGCGCGCTCGAGCTCGGCATCAATTTTTTCGATACCGCGCCACTCTACGGGCACGGTAAGAGCGAGATGCGCATGGGCGAAGCCCTGCGCGGAATTCCGGCGGATTCACGAGTGCTGGCCACCAAGGTGGGCCGGGTCCTCGAACCGGTCGAGCCGGGAGCGTTGGCGAAGGATGAATTCGATAATCCCGCTCCCTTCAAACCCGTTTTCGATTTCAGTTATGAAGGCGTGATGCGCTCGTTCAATGAAAGCCTGAAGCGGCTCGGGCTTGACCACGTGGAGATCCTCCACATTCACGATCCCGACGATGATTACCAGGCGGCCATCGAGGGCGCCTATCGCGCTCTCGACCAACTCCGGCGCGAAGGCCGCATTAAGGCCGTGGGAGCAGGGATGAACCAGGCTGAAATGCTGGCCCGGTTTGCTCGCGCGGGCGATTTTGATTGTTTTCTGCTGGCGGGACGTTACACTCTCATCGACCACACCGGCTTGCAGGACTTGTTGCCGCTCTGCGTGAAGAAACAAATCAGCATCATTATCGGCGGACCGTACAACAGCGGCGTGTTAGCTTCGGGAGCGCGCGCGGGCGCAAAATTCAATTATGCTGACGCGCCGAAGGAGGTTTTGGAAAAGGTGCGCAGGGTCGAAGAAGTGTGCGGGCGCCACGCGGTCCCGATGAAGGCGGCGGCATTGCAGTTTCCGCTGGCGCATCCGGCCGTGGCTTCGGTGATTCCCGGAGCGCGCTCCGTGGCTGAATTGGAAGAAAACTTCCGGCTGATCAGCCACCCGATTCCTGCTGATTTCTGGGCCGACCTGCGAAGAGAAGGGATCATTCCAGCCGAAGCGCCGACGCCCTGAAAGGGTCTTGCCGCGGCGCCACCGTCCCCGGGGGTGACCCGCACCCGGCGCTTTTACGGTGTGCAGAGTCACCCGCCGCTGGAAGCAATGGACCTTGTCCTAACCTGCGTATCTCACCACGGCAGCTACGTGCCGGCGGCGAAGTGCAAGGAGGCGGCTGCGCCGCCAAGCAGCTACCCCGTCCGTCCCACGCGGTTGGGCTCCGGGCGTCGTATGGGTATGATGCGGCTGTGCCGCCTGACGTGCGGAAAGGCTTGCCTTTCCGAGAGCGCTGATGACTGAATTTATTAGGGCATGACTGAAGTCATACCCTGTCTTGAAAATGTGACGGTATTCCGTCACTGGGGCGCCGTGGAGACCGGGACGGCACATTTTCATCGCTTCGTGGGTGTCGCGAAGCGACATAACCAACTGATACGGGGGCACCAAAGCGGCTGCCGGAGCGCCCGGGAAACGCCGTACGAAATGTAGAAACGGTGGGCGCCGTCTCAAACATGGTTTGCAACGCCCACCAGCACTGACGCCACCAGCAGCACGACCATGCCGACAACCATATAGGTCTTCGCGCGCGGGCTGGAGCCTTTCCATTCACCGGTTACGAATCCCCAAATGGTCGAAGCCACAATCATCAGTGCGAGGAAAAGGGGCCAGCCGATGACGGCGCCGGCGCCTCCCATGGATGCTGCGCCCCGGCCGTAGAGGACCACGCCACCCGTCCACAAAACGCCCATCACAAGGCCGTAGAACCAGAACAGGCCGGTTTTGGGCAGCGTGAAATTCGACCAGGTTTTGTTCCGCGTAAGCAGAAAACCGGTATAGACGGCGTTGGCAATAAAGCCTCCCGCGAGCGCCACCATCCACACGGCATTCAAAGCCCCAAAGCTGCTTGCGCCCGTACGAAGGCCTGCCTTAACCATAGGCTGGCTGAAGGCGAAAGCCATGTTGAGCATGGCCGAAAAAATGCCGCTGAAGACGCAGATGGCCAGGCCAGCGCGAAAGCCGCCTTTTTCGATGGCCGCGGATGCGCTGGCGAGACTTTCATCCCGTTTCTTTCCGGCCACCGCTGCCAGCCCCACTCCGGCTAACAGCGTGATGACGGAAAGAATCACGAGCAATCCTTTGGGTGTGCCGATCAGTTGAGGCGTGTTGGCAACCAGCGGCACGAACGTTCCGATGGCCGCAGTGACGCCCAGCAGAACCGCGACACCCATGGCCATGCCCATGCGGGCGACGCCTAATCCTGAGAGCACAGAGCCCACTCCCCAGCCTGCGCCGTAAACGAAAATCATGGTGAGGGCCGATGTGGGCGTTTGGCTTAGTAATTTGCCAAGATGCGGAACCGTCGCGGCCGCGAGTCCGATCGGCAGAACCAACAGAGCAAAGACGGCATAGAGCGACCAGATGTTTTCCCACTTCCACGGGCTGACGTATTTCAGGCCCAGGTAGTAAGTGCCTTGCATGATTCCACCGACAGCGACGAGCGCGAACCCCATCCACTCGTTCATAATCCTCCTCGCTTCTGAATTGATTTGTGCTGTTTTTACCCGCGCAAGACCTGACTATAATACGCCAGGTTAGGGTCCGGGAGTTAGCGCGTGCGATACGGCGTTACTTCACCGTAGGGGATCTTTGGAGATCTTCACCTTGGTTTGCCGTGGCCTGCTAATCTGGCGAATGGGTAACAGCCACGTGAAGGAGTTATCGAGCGTTGGGACGGGAGTGGGAAGGAAGTTGGAGGCTGCGCGTTGGGGACAAGTTACGGCAGCATCGCAAATTCCCGGCGATGACTGTGGTGGCAACAATTATGGGTGCAGATCGGACGTTCAGCCTGCATTTCTCACCCCGGCAGAAACATCCCGGCGGCGAACTGGAAGGACGGAGTTTCAACCCCGCCGATGGAGTTTCTACATTTTTGGATTGATCGAAGCCGCTCCGTGTCAGGGCATGACTTCAGTCGTGCCGCAAGGATGCTGAAGAAAAGAGGGCTTTACAGGCTGCGGAACAACTCGACGCCGCCGCGAGTGGTGCGCCGGCAACTTGCCGGCCTCCGTTGAACTGAAGCGAGTTGCCGGCTGGAAGCCGGCGCTACATCAACTCCCCAAAGAGTTCTTCCGCAGCCTGTAAAGCCTGGCCATCGGGCGGAGCTGAGTCGGCATGACTGAAGTCATGCCCTGTCTCGAAAATTGAGTAGGGGCGGGTTTGAAACCCAGGCTTGTCCAAATTAGGTTTTTGAAAAAGGCGGAATCTCCGGTAAGTTGAGGTTTTGTGTTGCCGCACGATTAATCTCAACTGAAGGAGGTTCCACCGTGAATCGAGTATGCAGCATCTTCTCTCAAATACTCCAGCTTTTCCCCCGCCTGGAGTTTGAACAGATG
>JASHON010000080.1 GCA_030041095.1 Terriglobia bacterium | reverse complement strand
TTCGATGCTGGTGATCTTCTACCATATGCTGAAATCGGGCACTCCCTACATCGACCTCGGAGGGGACTACTTCGACCACCTGGGGCCGGAGCGTCTCAAACGACACTACGTCCGCCGGTTACAGAAACTTGGATATAAGGTCACTCTCGTGGCCGACGTGGTTGCCTGACCGAGATTTTCAAGACAGGGCATGACTTCAGTCATGCCGCAGTTCATCGCACACTCCAACGGCTTTAGCCGCTGCCCGGCGTAACCAGTGACTAAACAGGCTGCGGCAGAACGCTACTTTGTCATGCGAAGCGAAGCATCTCTGCATTTCTTCGGAAACGAATGCTGGGATTCTTCGCTGCATGTTCCGGCACGGCGGGCGCCGTGCCCTCCTACGGCCCTTAGCGATGCGGGCAACCAGGCCAGCAACAAGGCCGGCGCATTCCTTCCTTCAGTTCCGTGCGTACCCTCTCGACGTGCTGCTTTCTGGTTTCCGGCTTCTTAACGGAGATAACCCAGCAGATCCATTCATTGCGCGCGAGCGGGGTAATATCCTCCCACTTTGTCCGCGCCACCGGGTCGGAAACAAGGGCTTTTCGCAAATCCGCCGGCACACTGTGGACTACGCCGGCAGGGAGTCTTTTTGTCATGGCCATACTTTACACTCAACCTGAAAGGGCGGTTAGCGCAACCTCATTCCACTCTTAAGAGCAGGTCTACGGGCATCTCCTGCAACTACTCGTTCATTCTTGGGCCGTAGCGGGATATAATAGCGGCCCGCTCGTTTGAGCCATTGCACGTCCGGTGGCCGCGAACCGTAACGGCCGGGTTATCCGGCCTATTCAAATTGATGACCCGAAGAAAAAAGTTTTCGACCGTGGCAGCCAAAGCGTGTTGGATGGCTCTCTTCGCGCTTTTCGGAGCCGGCCGCGCCCTCGCACGAGTGCCGGTGATTCTTTCCACCGACGTCGGCAACGAGATCGACGATCAGTGGGTGGTGGCGTACCTGCTCGTTGATCATCAGGACTTCAATGTGCTCGGCATCGTTTCGGCTCATGCGCCCACTCTGCCTGATCCCTCCGCCCAATATACTTACAGGGTCCTGCGCGACGAAGTGGAAAACCGGCTTAACATGGCACAGCACCCACCGCTTTTCGAAGGATCGAGCCTGCCGCTGAAGGACACGAAGACTCCTCAGCCGAACGCCGGTGTCAGCTTTATTATTTCTGCCTCGAAGCCCTTCTCGAGCACGCATCGCCTCGATCTTCTGACCATCGGCGCAGCCACGGACGTAGCTTCCGCGATCATCGAAGACCCCTCCATTGCCACGCGCATCCGGATTGTAGCGATGGGGTTCAAGAGTTGGCCGGAGGGTGGGGACGAGTTCAACGTTGCCAACGACTTCCGCGCATGGCAGGTGATCCTGAACTCCCGGACGCCGGTTGTCATCGGTTGCGCAGAGGTTTGCCATGTTGATTTGTCGCTGACGCTGGCCCAGGCGCGCAGCCTGATCAGCACTCATGGACCCATCGGCGCCTGGCTTTGGGGCGAATTCCAGGACTGGTATTTCCGCTTTGTCAAACCGCCGCGCGTCGACGATTTCTCCAAGCCCTGGGTGATCTGGGACATGGTCACCGCGGCCTATGCTCGAGGCTGGACGGAGCAGCGCGTCTATCCGCGTCCAAGGCTGAGCGACGCGATGCAATTCGAACGCGCCTCGACGCATGGCACCGTGACGTGGATTACCAGGATCGACGCTCAGAAATTGTGGCCGGACTTCCTGGCGAAGCTCGATCTTTACCAGCGCACGCACGCGATGCGCACGCCGGTGCGCTTTGCTCCGCTTGTTCCCTGACGATTACAAATCATCGTGACAGCTTTTATTGTAGCGGCGCTCGATCATCGCCGGCCCGAGCTTCCACCTTTGCTCGGCAATGTCGCATTGGCATGATGCGGCTTCGCCGCCTCACGCGCGGCCAGACTTGGGGAAAGCTTTGCCTTTCCGAGAGCGCCAGTCTGTCATGCTGAGCGAAGCGAAGCATCTCTGCATTTCTTCGGAAACAAATGCTGGGATTCTTCGCTACGCTCAGAAGGACATTCGTTCGCACAGCGGTGTCCCAGGCGCATGATGCGGCTCTGCCGCCCGACGTGCGAAAAGGCTCGCCTTTCCGAGAGCGCCACTCTGTCATGCTGAGCGAAGCGAAGCATCTCTGCATTTCTTTGGAAACGAATGCTGGGATCCTTCGCTACGCGCAGAATGACATTCGTTGAAAGCGTTTTTCAGCATCCGCTCAAGGTTTTGGACGTCGCGTCCGATCAGGTTTAGTGCGAGGGACGTCGGGCGAAGAATTCTCAACAGCGTTCCCAACGACGCCGGCCAGCGCTGCATCCATCGACTCAGCGATCGCAAATCCCAGCGTCTCCAGCAGGTCTCGCACTTCACTCAAATGATCGTCGTGAATCAAGAACCACCCCGGCGCGATCTGCCCGGCCAGGTGAGGACGAAAAGTGGGGCTATGCAGTAAAGCCTGTTGAGCGTGCGATTGCACCATCCGCAGCACCTGGACTTGCCGGAGCTGAACGCCTTGTGGGCTTGCCCAATTGCGGACGGCCACTTCCAGCAGGGGAGGGATTCGCCCTTTCACATGGTCGCCGAGCCATCCTAGAATCTGTTCTATCGTCATTCCACCCAGGCGCGCGCGCCCCACGGACTGAGCTGTAATCTGCCAACCCGTAGTGGTGCGGTCGGCGATGCGGGCAAGCCGCAGTTGCGGAATGCTCGTGAGGCTCTCGCTTGCGACGTGGCCCAGCTCATCGGTTGTCCACTCCTGTTCCCGTTTACCTTGGTGATCCACAATTGTCCAGCCAGAAAATCCCAAGCGTGCGATCCCGGCAGTCGACGAAGGCATTAGAAACACGTCGTGGCTCAACTCCCGGGCGGGCGCTCCGGAATCCATCGGCCCGAAAGCCAGGACCGTGTTCGTCCGCAAAACGAGTGACTCACGGCGGCCTGCCCATTCGGAGAGCATTCGCTCGACGTTACCCGGGATCGTGGTCTTTCCATGCTCGGCGAGAAAGTTACGGACCTCCTCCAGAGTCATGCCGGATTCAAGAGCCCGGTAGAGCGAATCGCGGCGGAGCTCAAAGGTTTGCACGGGGCTGTCGGCGCGCGTGGCGTTGGCGGCAAACCGGCTTAAGGTGCACACCTGCCGGGCATCGGCCGAATCCAAATGCGCCACCACTTCCAGATTCGGCTGCACGGTCAGAAAACGAGCCTCTACAGGCCCTGGCGCGGCTTCCACCTCCGGCGCGCCAAACACCGCGCGGCCCAACCCGGTCAAGCGAAAGCACGGGCGGATCTCACTGCCGGTCGTCTCGCCACGCTCCACCAGTCCCAGGGTGGCCAGCGTCACCATGAGGGCATTCGCTGCCCAAACTCCTTCATCCGCCAGCCAAAACGCCAGCGTGCGCTTTTCCCCAACAGGGTATTGATCGCGCTTCTTGCCCATCTCGAACGCCGGATTCCACGAGTAGCTTCCCCAGTAGAAGCCGATTTCCGCCTCCCGCGTCTTCTGCCAAAGGTCGCGCAGAAACGTTTCCAAATCGAGCCAACAATCCGGCCCATGGGCCACGCCGCACAATGCCCACACGAGCAACTCACGCCCGTGTGCGAGAGCGGAGGGACCGATGCGAGCCGCTGCGTACTCGCTATCGCGGTCCGGAACCACGCCAATGCCATCCTGCCACAGCGCCATCCACAGCCAGGCCCGTACCCACTGCCTCGCCTGTGCGGCGGATGGCTGCTGCAGGTGCCGCTCCAGGGCTTTCTCGTTGATCCAGGAGCGCTCATTCCCGATGCTCAGCAAGTGCATCTCGTGGAGCAGCTCGTAATAGAACGACTCGGCATCGGGAAGTGACATCGGGTCTATCGCGGCGTTGAGCAAGCCCACCTCTTTCTCCAGCCGCGCTCGCGTCCCCTTCGCAGGCGAATCGCCCTTGACCGTTTGCCATGTCTTCATTGAGCGCAAAACCTCAGCCACCCGCCAAAGGTCCAGAGCGGCCTGCGCGGACGAGCGGCGGCCAGTGCTTCCCGCCTTGGCGCATGCGTGAGAAGCGCGCCAGCAAACGGGAGGGGCAGGTTCTGCGCCCTGAGCCAGCGCGGGTTGGAGGGTTAACTGAGGATAGGGGTGGTGATCGAAACTCGAGTAATACCAACCGTCATAGCCGCCAACCAGGATGAGTTTCTCTCTTAGCCCGTCGATGGGATCACGTTTTTTCCAGTCACGATAAGCCAGGTAGCCGCGGTCCGAAGATTGGTCTTTGGGTGGAGGCGTAATGATTTCGCGGGCAGTCACCTCGGCCTTGAGCAGGCCGCCGGAAACCGTCGGGCCATAACGCGCGAAGATGCCGAGAACCCGGCGCTCAATTTCCGTCAAGCCGGCCAGCACACGCCGGGCGACTTCGTCATCCTGCAGCGCATGGGTCAGCGCGCTAAGGCACTTCTCTTTTCTATAGCTAGCGGCTTCTTTCCCTACCCAGAACCGCGCGGCCCGTTTCAATTGCTCAGAGCCATAACGATTGAAGTCGATCTCGGCGGGAACCGAAGATTGCAGGACGTGGCTGAGCTTCATTCCCTCTCTCCCGTGAGCACCTTGGGAGTGTGTCCCGCTGCCAGGAGGGCAGCCTCCATTTCCTTGGCATGGCCGGGATCAACCAAGGCAACGGTGTTGGAAAGGCGCGCCAGCAGGAACCTGCGAATACGCGGATTGGCCGCTAATTCCACCAGTTGCGCCGCCTCCGCCACCTCCACGATGGCCGCATTGATGTGCAGTTCGTGACCCTCGGGCTGGAGCAACGGCAGAAGTGAATCCAGAATCTCAATCGAGGCGTTCGTGCCTCCTTGCTCCGCAAGATTCATCGGGCGCTCCTCTCAACGGTAGTCCCTCGCTGGAGAAGTGAATTTTACAAGCCCGAGGCTGTTTCTGCAAAATGAATGGGAAGCCCGTTGAACCGCCAAAGCGCTTGCTTCGGCGGCGCCCTCACACCTTCAGCGTATCGCCCTCCCGCGCTACAAGCTGGTAAAGCACGGGGCCGAGATAGATACCCAAAAAGAGGCGGGAAATCAGGCCCGCAACGATGACGATGGCAAACGGGCGTTGCGTGTCGGATCCGATACTGTGGGAGAGCGCCGCCGGCAGCAAACCCAGGCAGGCCACAAGCGCCGTCATGATGATGGGACGCAAACGTACAATCGAGCCTTCAATCGTCGCCGCATGAATGTCCATTCCGTCGAGCCGCAGCTTGTTGATATAGCTGAAAAGGATCACAAACGTTTCCACGGCGACGCCCAGCAGAGCCAGCAAGCCGAGGGCGGAAGAAACACTGAAGGGTGTGTGCGTGAGCTTAAGAGCGGCCAGCGCGCCGACGGGCTCGGTCATGATGACGGCTAATGCCGTGATGATGGGAAATTTGACGTTGCCGTACAGCGCAAAAAGGATGAGGAAAATGAGGAACACCGTCAGGGGACCAATCACCCGTATTTGCCTTCGGGCGGCCAGGTATTCGCTATATTCGCCGCCCCACACCATGTGATAACCGGGGGGCAATTGCACCGCGGCATTAACGGCCTTCTGCCCGGCGGCTACGGCGCCGGCAAGATCGCGTCCGTGGACGGCATACTGGATGCCGATGTACCTGGAATCGTTCTCCCGATATATAAAGGACGCGCCGTTGCCGATGCGAATATTGGCAAGCTCGTGGAGTGGAATCTGGTGGCCTGCAGGATCGCCGACCAGCAGATTGCCAATTTCAGGTCCGTTGCTCCGGTACTGCGGCTCCATGCGAACGATCAGGTCAAACTCCTCTTCGCCCTGAATCACCTGCGTGGTTGCTTCGCCGCCCACGGCCGCCTGAACCACGGCTTCGACATCTCCAACATTCACTCCGTAGCGCGCGCACGCTGCGCGGTCCACGTCCACAAGAAGGCTGGGCTGGCCGAGCTCGCGGACCACGACCAGGTCTGTGAATCCTGGGATCTGCGATAGCACTTGTTTCACCTGGACCGCTTTGTCCTGCAGAACGTGGAGGTCCGGGCCGTAAATCTTCACGGCCAGCGCGCTCTTGAGGCCGGTCAGGGCCTCGTCCACGGCGTCTTCAGCCGGCTGCGTATAGTTAAAAATAATGCCGGGAAATGTCTCGAGCTTCGCGTTGATGGCTTCGATCAATTCCTGCTTCGTTCTGATCGAACCTCTCTTCCACACGGCATTCTTATAAGGCTGGAGGCCCACGAAGAACTCATCGTTAAAAAAACCGGTGGGATCGGTGCCGTCGTCGGGTCTGCCGAGTTCCGAGGTTACGGTGGTCGTTTGCGGAAACGACATGAGCACGTCACGAATCTGCGGCGAAATCCTGGCCGCTTCCTGCCAGGAAATGGTATAAGGCATCGTCGCTCGCACCCACAGCGCTCCTTCGTCAAGGTGAGGCATAAATTCACCACCGATATAAGGCACCAGCAGCAGCGCCGCGCCGAAGATGATCGCCGAAAGAACCACGGTGAGCTTGGGATAATGCAAGCACCATTCGAGCTGGCGTCGATAGACCTTCTTAAACCACTCGTAGACGCTGTTCGCTCTTTCCTTCACGCCCTTCCTGAACCAGTGCGAGGAGAGAACAGGAACCAGCGTCAGCGTAAAAATCAGCGACCCGACCAGCGCGAAGGTCATGGTATCCGCCATCGGGCGAAACAGAATGCCTGATGCGCCACGCAACGCGTAGATGGGAAGGTAGCCCGCGATGATCACCACAACCGAGTAGAAAACGGGCCGGTCAACCTCATGCGCCGCAGCCACGATCACTTCGTACAAGTTGTATTGCTGGCCCTCGCGGAGAGCGAGCTCGCGGTAGATGTTCTCCATCATCATGACCGTGCCTTCCACCAGAATGCCGAAATCGATGGCGCCGATGGAAAGCAGGTTTGCGTCGACTCCCTTCAGGTGAAGAAAGATGAATGAGAAAAGCAGCGAGAGGGGAATGGTGATGGCGACGATGATCGCAGCCCGCAGGCTCACCAGAAAAAGAATGAGCACGATCACCACCAGAATCATGCCGCGCAGCAGATTGCCCTTCACCGTATCCGTGGTGAGGTGCACCAGACCGGTGCGGTCGTAGAACGGAACGAGCTTGACGTCACGCGGCAGAACGTCGCGGTTGAGGTGCTGAGTCATCTTCTCAACTCGTTGAAGCACGTACTGCGTTTTTTCGCCGGTCCGCATCAGGATGACGCCTTCAACGGCGTCGTCTTGATGCATGTATCCGAATTCTCCAAGTCTTGGCGCGTGTCCGATCGCCACTTTGCCGATGTCTTTCACGCGCACCGGCGCGCCGTTTTCACTGGCCACCACAATATGGCCGATGTCCTTCACGTCCGTCACCAGCCCCAGCGCGCGCACGTAGTAGAACTGGCCGCCCTGGGAGTAAAATCCACCGCCTGTATTGGCGTTGTTGGCGGAAAGGGCTTGCATCACCTGGGGCACGGTGAGGTGGTAATCAAAGAGGCGGGTTGGGTCCAATAGCACTTGGTACTGCATCACTGTGCCGCCGAAACCGGAATCGTCCGCGACACCCGGAACGGACCTGTAGGCCCGTTCGAGCACCCAGTCCTCGAGTGTCTTCAACTGCATCGGCGTTCGGTCCGGGCTTTGGATCACATAGCGGTAGATCAGGTCGCTTGGGCTCGAAAGCGGCGCCAGCGTGGGCGTAACGCCGGCCGGCAGGCCCACCTGAGACATCCGCTCGAAGGCCCGATCCCGGCAAAAGTAGTCGCTGGTGCCGTAGCTGAACGTCATGATGACGTCCGACAACCCGTAAAGGGAAATGGAACGCATGTACGTCAGGTTGGGGATGCCGTTCATTTCAATTTCAATGGGCACGGTGACCAGGCGCTCCACTTCTTCCGCCGCGTGGCCGGGCCATTGAGTGATAATCTCGGCCATGGGAGGCGAAAGATCCGGATAGGCTTCGATTGGCATCTTGACAAACGAAACCGCGCCCACAATAGCAACCGCGATGGCGACCAATACGACGAGGAAACGTTGGTGCAGAGCGAATTGTACGATCCGATGGATCATCAGAGGGCCTAAACCTTCTGTTCTATTGAGGATTCCAAATTATAGTGACCGCTTCTACTGCATCGGCGCTCGATGAGCGCCGAGTGGAGCTTCCACCTTTCACACGCCGTTTCCCGGGTACCTGAGCAGCCGCTTCGTGGCCCGTATCAGGGCATGACTTCAGTCATGCCGCAGCGCGTCGCACAGGCCAACGGCTTTAGCCGCTGGCGTGCCTAACCAGCGGCTAAACAGGCGGCGGGAAAAGGCTACTCTGTCATGCTGAGCGAAGCGAAGCATCTCTGCATTTCTTCAGAAACGAATGCTGGGATCCACATATGCTGCGGCTCTGCCGCCTGACGTGCGGAAAGGCTTGCCTTTCCGAACCTGAACTCTCTGATCGTTCCCTCTTCTTTTCGAAAGCGAGGCTGCGCCTCGCTCTGAAGTTTCCACCTTTCACACACCGTTTCCCAGCTACCCCTGTATCAGGGCATGACTTCAGTCATGCCGCAGTGCATCCCACACTCCAACGGCTTTAGCCGCTGGCGTGCCTAACCAGCGGCTAAACACGCGGCGGGAAAAGGCCAGTCTGTCATGCTGAGCGAAGCGAAGCATCTCCGCATTTCTTTGGAAACGAATGCTGGGATTCTTCGCTACGCTCAGAATGACATTCTTTGAGCGCGCTTTTCAGCATCCTGGAAACCCCTCCTTCCTTCCTCATCTTTGCGGCATGACTGAAGTCATGCCCTGTCACAAAGCGGCTTCGATCAATCCCCATGCTTGAACCTCAGCGCTGAAGCGAATTGGCAAACTGCAGAAACAGGCTGCCATCCGCCACAACCTCCTCACCGCTTTGCAATCCGCTGAGAATTTGGGTGCTGCCGGCCTGGGTGTTCCCGATGGTCAGCAAGCGTTGAGCAAACTCATCCGGCCCGGCCGAAACATAGACAAAAGGCTGGTTCTCGCTGTTTCTAAGCACTGCCGAATCGGGCACCGTCACTGCATTCTTCAACTCACCCGCGTGGACGATGGCCGTCACGTACATATCCTTCTTGAGTCTTTCACCCGGGTTTCGTGTCACGATTCGAACCTGCAGGGTGCGCGTGGCCGCATCCATGGCTGGCGCGATGTAAGAGATGCGGCCGTGAAAGAGCTCGGGATACGCGTCGGTCTGAATGGTGACCGGGTCGCCGGTATGGATGTACTCCAGGTCGCTCTGGTAAACGTTAGCGAGCACCCAAACAGTGTCCATGTTGGAGATAACGAAACACTGCGTCGCACCCGCCTGGATCACCTGACCTGGCGAGACGGTTCGCTCCACCACTTCGCCTGAAACCGGAGCGAGCAGTGGAATCTGCGGCGACGCAGCGGTTTGCATCACTTGATCGGGATTTGAGAAGCCTATGATTTTTAGCGCCTGCCACGCTGCGGTCATATCGGCCCGTGCCTGAACCGCGCCTGACTGCGCCTGCTCAAGAGCGCTTGTGGAAATGGCGTGGTGAGCGTAGAGGTCCTGGGAGCGAAGAAGGGTTGCCTGGGCAAGATGGTAGGAGTCGCGCGCCTTGATATAAGTATCGCGCATTTGCGCGTAATCCGGGCTGGTGACTTCCAGCATCGGCTCGCCCGCATGCACCATCTGGCCCGGATAAACGAGCACCCGTGCGGTTGGTCCGCCCACCTGGGTAATCACCGGAGTCGTCTCAAATTCGTCGTATGAGACGGACGCGGGAAGGCGCAACACTTGTGGAATGCTCGTGACCGCTGCCTTCACTATTTGAAGGTGAGCCATTTCTTGCTGTGAAACGGTGAAGTACGAAGCCTGCTCCCCAGCCGTCTCCGAAGATGAAGGCGTCTGCGCAGCGGCTGTCGCAGCCGATGAATCAGACCGGCCGCAAGCCGCCAGCATCAGGAACGGCAGGCACGCGAGAGCAAGTGCAAAGAGAAGTTTAATAGGTCGCGGAGTGGTCTTTTTCATGGCAAAGTCCTTGTCCCGACGGCATCGTAGACTTGCTCGACCGCCGTCATATAAGCGGCTAGCGCCTGACGGTAGGCGAGCTCAGTCGAACGATAGCTGCGCTCTGCGTCAAGAAAGTCCAGCAGGCTGGCTGCGCCTCGCCGGTATGCGTATTGACTGATGTCCCGGGATTGCCGCGCCTCGTTCAAATACCCCGACTCATAGAGCTTCACCACCTGCGAGCTGGTGTGGAAAGCCGCGAAAGCGGTCTTGACGTCGGTGAGCACCTGGTCTGACGCCGCCTGCTCAGCCTCTTCTGACTGAGTGATCGCGTAATGAGTGCGTGCAATCTCACCCTGATTTCTATCGAAGATGGGGATTTCGATGGACGCGAAGGCGCTGGCGCTGTTCAGGGCTGAAACGTGGGTGTAGTTCAGTTGGGTGGTGAGGTCTCGTTTGCCGTCCGCCCGGGCCAGGGCATACTGGCTGTCAGCAGCCGTCACGGCCTGCTTCGCCGCCAGCAGGTCCGGGCGCAGTTGAAGCGCTTTCGCCTCGAGGTCGAGCAAGCTCAGGCTCAACGGCTGGTAGGCGAGGCTGCCGACGACGTCGTAATTCGCGGGGATCGCGTCGTACCCGGTGAGGTTTCTCAGGCCTGCCTTAGCCTGCACGAGCACCACCTGAGCTGCGGAGACATCGGTTTGAAACTGTAAAAGCTGCAGCTTAGTCTTCAGGAAATCTCCCTCGCTGATTCCCCCTGCCTTGTACTGAGCCTGGCTGATGTTGACCGTGTTTTGGAAGCTGGCCAGGTCGCGCCGCGCAAACTGCAAAGTTGATTTTGCCAACAGCACCTGGATGAACTGCTGAGCCACGGTGTAGGCTAAGGTCCTCTCATTGTCCTTGATGGTGGTTTCGGTGACCGTGGTCTGGTCGCGTGCCGCGCGGACGCGAGCCTGCCGCTTGTGGCCGCGCTCAATGGTGTAAGAAACGCCCGCGTCAAATTCCGAAATGTTATTCAAGACGGTTCCGTTCAGGCTGCTTGGGTTGAATAACGGGATGAAAAGGGCATCGGTCAGAAAAACCGGATTGGGTCTCAGCGACGCTGTGATTTCCTGAGCGCGGCTCTGCTCGATCAGGGTCTCTGCTGCCAGCAGCGCATGATTGTGGGCGAACGCAAGCTGGATCGCCTGGTTGAGGTCAATCCGCGCCGTGGGTTGAGGCGCATTCTGCTGGCCGCTGGCATAGGCGCAGGCCCACAAGATGACAGCCCCTGCCGCGGCAATCGCCAGCAGCCTGGAAACATGCCAACGGGCCTTCTCCAGCCACCCGGCTACCAGCCCTTTCATGCCGGGCCGGATACGAATGCTCAGGGCCCCCGTAAGACGCAAAGCGTTAACCATTTCACAGCAGTCCAACGAAACACCTCCCGGATCGCCTCATCAGCGGTTGCGCCGCAACTTGGGAATCGAGCATCCGAATCGTTCGGATGAAATTTTGAGGCCACGCGCGGCTTCTGTACACCCAGACCACCCGCAGCGCGCTTGCCAGGCCGCAGGTGCAGGCGTCTCTGGAACGCAGCGTAAACGGCTACGCACGATCCTCAGTTGCGTTTGCCGGAGCACAATACCTGGGGCTGTGCAATCCGCTCGAGGAGGCCAAGAGCAAGGCGTCCTGCGTGGAGAAAGCTGCCGTCGGCTTGGCGAAACACTGGGTTCAGTATGACGCCAACTGAGGGGGCGCTCGTGCCGGAAGAGTGGCGATAGTAATCTTCAGGAGACTTGGACGAGCAGGGTTTAAATGAAGTGTCAGGGGGGTGGAGGGCCGAACGACGAGTGCAATCACCGTCGGCCGCGCGGCCCCTTGCCGCACGATTTGGCACACAATGCAGGGATAATCCTCAAGAGGCGGAGAAACGGGATGACCGGGTGACGCAGAAACCACTCCAGTCCGGCTTCCGTAGATGAGGGGGTAGCCGTGCCGATGGAGTTCGGCAGCGAAAATCAATTGGAGTTGGGCGACGAATAGGAGCCAGATCGCCGCCCTCCGCCACCCGGAATGAGCGTTACGCAAACTGATGCGGTTTCGCCTCACTGATCTTTCGGCCTTTCTCTACGAAGCAAATATTGCTGAGGCCAACCGGGAAGAGACTTTGCATCGGCCCCTTTCCGGCAGCAAGCGGGTTTTGTTCCCTGTTCTCCGGATCTTTCTCCCGCCGTAGTGAAAGTGACCTTCTTCATCGCGCAAGAATAGCTTTTATCTCCCGGCACCCCGCTTCGCAAAGGGACCGCCACTGTAAAAAAAGCGCGTGCTCATCTTACTCAAAATGACGCTCGTATTCAATTCTACATTTCACACGCCATTTCCCGAGCGCTTCAGCATCCGCTTCGGCACCGCCCGTATCAGTTATTCATGTCGCTTCGCGACACCCGCGAAGCGATGAAAGCGTTTGGGGTAGGGGCGGGTTTCAAACCCAGGCTTGTCCAAATTAGGTTTTTGAAAAAGGCGGAATCTCCGGTAAGTTGAGGTTTTGTGTTGCCGCACGATTAATCTCAACTGAAGGAGGTTCCACCGTGAATCGAGTATGCAGCATCTTCTCTCAAATACTCCAGCTTTTCCCCCGCC
>JASHON010000079.1 GCA_030041095.1 Terriglobia bacterium | reverse complement strand
GGCCCGCGAGCGAGCAGTGATTCGCACGCCTGGGCGCATGCCCGGCGGCCGGGCACGGTTGACACCCTGCGCACAATAATGCGAAGGTAATTTTGGAATGAAGCCTCAAGAATCCACAACAATCATAGAGCGCCGCGCTGCGGATTCCGGCCCGCGTGAGGTGATGTCCCTGATTGGCAATACGCCGCTGCTCCGTTTTCGGCGCATTGGCCGTGAGTTCCCCGGCGTGGAGATTTACGCCAAGGCGGAATGGGAAAATCCCGGCGGCTCCGTGAAGGACCGGCCTGCTCGGAACATTATCCTGCAGGCGGAGCGCTCTGGCCTGCTGACGCGTGACAAGATTCTGATCGATTCGACTTCTGGGAATACAGGCATCGCTTATGCCATGATCTGTGCGGCGCGTGGCTACAAGTTGAAAATTTGCATGCCCTCAAACGTCTCCGTTGAGCGGAAGCAGATTCTACGGGCCTATGGCGCGGAGATCATTTACACGGATCAGATGGAGGGTTCTGACGGCGCCATTCGCAAGGTGCGCCAAATGGCCTCGGAACGTCCCGAACTCTATTTTTACGCCAACCAGTACGATAATCCCGCCAACTGGCGAGCGCATTACGAAGCCACCGCTCCGGAAATCTTCGCTCAGACGAAAGGACGCATTACGCATTTTGTGGCCGGCCTGGGAACGAGCGGCACTTTTGTAGGAACGGCGCGCCGCCTGAAAGAACTCAAGCCTTCCATCCGGTGCATTTCTTTTCAACCGGATTCCCGGTTCCATGGGCTCGAGGGCCTGAAGCACATGGAGTCCGCCATCGTACCCGGCATTTACGACCCGGCCGTTGCCGATGAGGATTTTGGCGTCTCGACTGAACGAGCCTACGGCATGACGCTCCGATTGGCGCGCGAGGAAGGCCTTCTCGTGGGCGTATCGTCCGGGGCCGCAATGGTGGCTGCGCTGCGGATTGCTGCCCGCCTGGCCAGTGGTGTCATCGTCACGATTTTCTGCGATAGCGGAGACAAATACCTCAGCGAGCGATTCTGGCAAGAAAACCACAGCGGCTAGCCCGCAGGCCCTGGCCAGCAGGCCACACGCAACGCGCCTGGTAGACTCGGGTCTTCGAAGTCTGCGGCGCTTCTCAACGGGCCGGCAACCGGCAGAGTTTCCGGCTACGGGAGACCCTGCTTTACCTCCTGCAGTTCGGGTTTTTCTTGCTCACCGCTCAGGTTCATGCTTCATGAGCGTCACCGGAGCGTTATCCGAGTGGGAATTGATTATTCGTTCGCGGCCTCAAGGCCGCGCGGCTTGCTAATGCCGTGGCGTTCCATGCGGTAGATCAGCGTCTTGCGGCTTATATCCAGGTAACGGGCTGCGTGCGTCTGGTTCCAGCGGCATTTTTCCAGCGCCCTGATGATGAGTTCTTTTTCGACGGCGTCCAGGCTGATTCCTTGCGGCGGAAAGTCAATCTCGACAGCTTCCAGCCCTCCCGGTTCGCGCCGAAGAAACGGCGGCAGGTCCTGAACGGTCATCACGTCGCCGCGCGCCAACGCCACGACGCGCTCGACAACATTCTCCAACTCGCGGACATTGCCCGGCCAGCGATGGCGGGCAAAATACGGGAGTAAGCCTGGAGGCATTGAGAGCGCCGGCCGCTTGTTCTTTTCTTTGCTCAAATTAAAGAAGTGCTGCACGAGCTCCTGAATGTCTTCCGGTCGCTCGCGGAGTGGCGGCACGATTAAGGGAATCACGGCGAGACGGTAATAAAGATCCTCCCGAAACGTTCCATCTTCAATCATCGCCTGCAGGTCCCGATGAGTCGCAGCCACAATGCGCACATCCACCTTTTGAGATCCTTCGCTGCCGAGCTTCTCGATTTCTCCCTGTTGGATCAGCCGCAGAATTTTCACCTGCAGCTCGAGTGGCATATCGCCGATTTCGTCGAGAAACAGCGTTCCTCCATCGGCGATCTCAACCTTGCCTTTCTTATCGGCGAGAGCGCCGGTGAACGCGCCCTTTTTGTGGCCAAAGAGCTCGGATTCCAACAGCTCTTTCGGAATCGCGGCGCAGTTGATGGTGACGAAGAGCTTGCTCTTTCGGGGGCTGTTGAAGTGAATGGCCTTCGCCAATAGCTCTTTGCCCGTTCCCGTTTCTCCTCGAATCAGAATCGTGGAATTCGTCGCCGCTGCCCTCGCTGCCGTATCCAAAACCTGCAGGAGCGCGTCGGAGCGGCCGAGGATGTTGTCAAAGCCGTACTTTTCGTTGAGGCTGGTTCGCAACGTCCGAACTTCCTTAACAAGAAGCGAATGTTCCAGAGCGCGGCGAATCACGATGGAGAACTCTGCCGGGTCCACAGGCTTCGTCAAATAGTCATACGCTCCAGCCTTGATTGCTTCCACGGCGGTTTCCACGCTGCCAAAGGCAGTCAGGATAATGATCACCGTCTCCGGAATCTGTGAATGCAGTTGCCGGAGGAGTGTGATGCCGGAGATTTCCGGCATCTTCAGATCGACGATCACGAGGTCGTACGCCTGCACCTGGAGCGTCGAGAGCGCCTCTTGCGCTGAGCCGGCCGAAGCCGCCGCGTAGCCTTCCTGCTCCAGTTGAACTTCCAGGACGCGCCGGAGGCTCGGATCATCGTCAACGATAAGAATTTTGTTCTTGCCCATGCTGATGAGCCGCTACCCAAGGAAGCGAGATTCTGAACGTGGATCCGTCGGTTGAATTTCGCGGAATGGTGAGGCTGCCACCATGCTGTGTAACGATCTGATGGGCGACGGAGAGGCCCAGACCGGTCCCGGCATCCTTCGTGGTAAAGAAGGGATCGAACACGCGCTCGACGTTGTCTTGTCTGATTCCTGTGCCGTGGTCTTCCACGTCAATCACGATTCCAGCTTCGCCCCGCCGCGCCGCAAGCACAACCGTTCCACCACAGGGCATCGCCTGAACCGCGTTCATCACCAGGTTCAGGAGCACTTGCTTCATTTGCTCAGGATCGCATTCCACGGTGGAGAGCGTAGGATCGATTTCCTTTTTCAGTTCGAGCCGGCCGCTGCCATCCACGTGCCGAGCTAGGCTGATGACGGAATCGAGCAACTCACCGACGCTCACCGCCTGCAGTTCAGGCTCCCGGGGTCTTGCGAAATTGAGAAATCGGTTGAGCAATCGATTCAAACGCCAGCTCTCCTTCTGTATGATATCCAGGAACTCAAGCCGCCTCTCTTCCGACGAACTTTCTCTTTGCAAAACCGTGACCGCGCCTTCAATACTCGCCAGCGGATTGCGGATTTCGTGAGCCAAGCCTGCCGATAACCGGCCCAAGGCGGAAAGGCGGTCCGCACGAACCATGCTCTCGAAGTTCTCCTGCAGTTCACGATTGGCCTGGCGCAATCCGTCCGTTGCGGTCTCGAGGGCGCGTTGCTGGCGTCGCTGCTTATCTGTCAGCACGCCGGCAATCAATCCCACCAGGCAGAAGACGCAAATTGACAAGAATTGGTCGAGTACATCAACCGGGCGCACGTTCCACACGGGCGGCGTGCCTATCGCAAACGCCACTCCGGAAAGCAACGAGATCATCAAACCACTTCGCCAGCCCCAGCGCAGGCTCGCCAGCACAATCGGGACGTAATAAGCGCGTTGCAGGATGTAAAGCCAGTGGATCTCCTTTGGGGGCGTCAGAACCTGAAAGACCCCGACGATTCCTACGGTTGCCACGAGAGCGCACTGCCACAACCAAGGGCGGACCCGCCCCTGCTCCTTCGCCCCGACAACCTCTTCCGCGGCAGTGCCGAGCACAGCCATTCTCTCCGCTTATTCCTGCCTATTGTAGGGACCTGCAGATACCTCAAAGTTTACAACGGAATCCCTGGAACGCTCAACGCCACGCGCTCAACCTTTGGCGCTTCTCTCTTACGCACGGAGTGCGAAGAACTGATTGAAGGGGTTTTGGATGGGAAGTTTCTCAAACGTACCGAACCCTGCATCCTGTGCCAGCGCACGAGCGCCCTGCTCACCAATCACCGTGCCAAGCCCTTCTCCACCGAAGGCCAGAGATACCGTCATGCAATGCAAGGGGCTGATGGCGTGGAAGGTTCGGCCAACAGGATTCCGATTTTCGTGCGCGTTGGCGGAACAATTTGGCTCAGACCAGATGTAAACACCATCCGTGGCGAGCGCTTCCCGGATGCGCCGTAAGGCGGTACGCGGATCCACCATGTCGTGGATGCAGTCGAAGCTGCAGACCAGGTCGTACTTTGCGCCGAGCGGTATCTTATCCGCAGAGGCGGCGAGGAATTCAATGTTGGCGAGCCGTTCAGAGGCGGCGAGTTCCTTCGCCCGCTCAATGCTAGGTTGGTGATAGTCGATGCCGAGCACGCGTGACTTCGGGAAGGCCTTCGCTATCGTTATCGTGGATACGCCGCACCCGCAGCCCACGTCCGCCACCATGGCGCCCGCCTCCAGTTTTGCGATCAACCCCGGCACCCCAGCGAGCCACTCTTTCACGAGGAAGTTGCGATAGCCAGGCCCGAAGAACCGCTCGATGGCCAGTGGTATCTCGTCGCCAATATCCGAATAGGCGATCCCACCACCCTTCCGGAATGCTTCCATGATCTTGGGAACATTCCACAAGGAAGGCATTGTGAAGTGGAGGCCACCACCTACAAACAACGGGCTATCCTCGGTGGCGAGAACGAACGCTTGCTCGTCAGTCATCACGTACTTTTCCGTCGCCGTGTCGTAGTCAAGATATTCCGCGGCCACCATCGCTCGCAGCCACTCGCGAACGTAGCGCTCGTTAAGACCGGTCTTGGCAGCGAGCTCCGCGCTGCTCACGGGACCGGCGCTTGCCATGGCCTTGAATAACCCCAGCCGGTCGCCAATGTATCCGAGCGCCATCACGAAAGCGCCGCCCATATCGCCCACTACGCGGAATGCCAGCTCGTGCATTTTTTGCTCGTTCACACCACACCTCGCAACTTAGAAATTTTATTGCCCGGCCGCTCGAGGGCGAGCCGATCGCGCCCCAAGCTAATGCCTTGCGCTGCGTGACGCCGGAGGCGGCAGGAAAATCACAGAACGCCCACGGCCATCACCTGGTACCGGCAGAAAGCTTGGTGCAAGATCCCTAAGATAGCAATCTTGTTGCCGATTCCCAGCAAAAGGTGCGGACCGCGCAAGCTGCGGTTTGCGCCACGTCCGCTTCGCAGGCGTGACGGGCTGCCGCCGGCAAGCCAATTCCGTACCCAATTGTCCGATTTCAGCCAATTTTGCCTTTTTTGGGGCATCAAGTAAATCGGAAAACCTGTCTCGGACGGGAACTTTGCACTTGGCTATCGACTTGCAAAGACTCCAGCCAGCGAAAGACCCCGAGTGGGTACCAGGCTCTACCCCGTGCGGAGGGGGAACCGATCGTACTTCGCGGCACTGCAAGACTGTCAGTAACGTGCCGCGAAGTGCGGTTTCGGACGACGCACTCGCTCTGAATTAGGAGAACAACTATGTCAATCGATCAGTCCTCGCCCCTGTGGGCCGTCCTGGCGGACTGGGTGAAGATTCTGCTGACTCTTCCAGATCCGCCGCCTGAGCAACTCGTTCAACTAACCGATGTCGCCATTCTCACGGCTGTCTCCGTGCTGACGCAGCGGCTATCCGCGGAGGCGGGAACGGAATTGCGCAAAGCGTTGCCACAAATTCAGGCGAGACTGCAGGCGATGAGCGCGCAGGGCTGACCGACGGCCTCAAGGGCAGCGCGAGAGCCGCGAAGCCGGCGGCGGAACGGGCCTCCATCATCGCGGTAGGGGTCGCCTTGCCTGGCGGTGCGGCGCTGGTGAGTTGCGGCAAAATCACGGGCGCGTGAAAGCGATGGGCTCTCGTGAGTGTGAGATTCAAACCAACAACCTCTTACTGGAGATGATGCATGAGCACGGAACAGACTCTTGAAAAGCATCTGAAAGAAACACATGAGTTGGAATCGTTTCTCCATGAGTTCATCCACGCGGTGACGAGCCGGCATCCCAAGCCGGGCGAGGATGTCACCCGGTACGCCGACGAATTGGAGCTCATGATTCCGGAAGTTTTGCGAGGAGCTCCAATTATTTGGGGCGCCGCCGAAGGCGCGCAGAAGAGCGGTCTTCAGACGATTGTTTTACTAGGGCCCGGGAACCACGAGGCGATCGGACTGACGATCGGATGCATTCACATAAGAAGCATTCAGATATGCCTTGAATGCGGTTGGTTCTATTGCCGCATCGTCATCAAAGGGACTTTCTAGCGTCCATCGCGAGGAAACTGCTTGCGAGCCCCCCGCGCCGGTTCAGAAGGAATGCGTCCGTGAGGGATTTCGTCCCGGTGGCAGGATCGGGTTGCAGGCCACGCAAGGCTGCATTTTTGAGTGTCACACGCCGGCCCGAATTCGGGCGGAGCTGGTGCGGCCAAACGAACCACCCGCCTGACGCCGTAGAGGAGCGCTTATGACAGACCAACCGAAGAACCAGCCGAGCAGCGCCGGAACGCCGGCCGTGACCGAAGAATTCAATTCGCCAGACTTTCAATTTGTCCTCAAAGCGCTGCTTGCCGTCTACCAGCCCTTTCTCGAGCGGCAGTTGAGCCTGGCTAATAATCTCCAGGAACTTGAGACGCAGGCAGAAAGCCATCCTCCCAACTGCGCTGACGAGCTGGCACTCGCCAATGAAATCTTCGGCAAGTTTTTTAGCGAAAAAGTGGCGCTACGGATGCTTCCTGAAGCGGCGCGGCAGCAATTGGGGCCGGTTGAGAATTGGCGCTGGTGTCTGACGCATCTTCGCTGCTGTTTCACGTTTGGATGGCTGGTGTGCCGCGCGCCGCGCACGTTCCGCGCCTGGTCGTACTATCTCTACCAATATTGGCTTTGCGTTCGCCAGACGCTCGGCGCGCCTGTCTCGATGCCTCCCACCGAAGCCGATCGAGCGGATTTTCGCACGTTGGTGGAAGCGCTGGCGGCCGCCTACAAGCCCTATTTAACCGATCAAATGGCGAGCGTCGAGTTTCCTGCAGGAATTCCCGACGAAGTCATCAATGGAACCATCAACTGCCTGGAGGGTGAAGCCGAGCCGTGCGAAATCTTCGGGCGGCTGCTCACCCCCAACGTCGCGCAGGCGCTTCTCGGCAATGAAGCGTTTGCAACTCACAGCAAAGAAGCCAACTTCTGGTTCTGCCGATGCTGGTGTCTCTGCGCCATCTGCTTCGGGTGCTGCCTGGCGCGCGCGCGTAGCCTCGTGGACGTTGTTTGGTGCCTGGTCTATTTGTTTCGATGCCTGGGAGACTGCTTCCAGCCGATCCGTTGCGATTTGACGGCGCCCACCGGATGCACCGAGGAGCAGCCAGGCTTGGTCGCAGGCGCCCTCGCCGTTGAGATCGACGGCACGGCAACCGGCGCGCTCTTCGATCATTACACGCTTGAATGGCGTACGGTGGAAGGTCAAGCGTGCAGTGACAATACAGGCTGGCAAGACGGCGGCACCGGCCTCATCAGCTATCCGGGCGGCGGCGCGACAGGAACCGTCCCGGTCTCGAGTGGAACGCTCGGCTGGTTGAATACGACGTTTCTCACGGCTGGTTCTTATGAAGTTCGGCTTTCCGTTTACACCAGCACCGGCCAGCTTGCGTGCCAGCAATGCATCCAGTTCGCTTTGTTCAAGCGAATGGTGTGGATTGACCACGTGGCCAACGCGCCCGTGGCGGCTCCGCCCGGACCGTTTGTCGGCACGGCTCAGATTGTGAATCCGTCGGACAATTCGGTCGTCCCGGTGGGATGTTGCGTCAGCGTGTCCGGCAGCGCCTGGGTGGGTGACTGCCAGAACCGGCAAATCCAGTGCGTGGACCTTCGCGCCGCCGTCGGCTTCCAGGTGGGTCCGGAGGATCCGAGCTTCCTTTCGACCTTGCCGCTCTACACCATTCCACTGGAGCCGGCCGGCCCCATCTGCTATACAGACCCGAGCCCGCAGGTGCAATTGCAGAAGGAGGCCCAATGGAACGAGCTGTTCGAGCGAGATCTGATCGACACGTGGGTACAGGAAACCATTGACTTCCTGGGCCACACTTGCACCGTCTATGTTTTAGAGGGCAGTTGTTTTGAGAGCGACACGATGTTGCCGACGGGCGTCCTGGACTCGACGAACTGCCCGGATCCTCACCACCGTTGCCGCAGCGGCAAGTACACTTTGCTGCTCGACGTTACGGACACGCTGAATAACCATTACTATGATACGCAGCAGGTCTGGTTCGATAATAAACCCATCTCCGCTGAATTCGCTGGCCTACAAGGCTTGCCAAGCTGCACCGACCTTCATTTGGGGTTGAACGGTCAATTCTTGCCTCCGGGCGCTCCGTGCAATCAGCCGTGGCCCATCAACTTGATGGGCATCGCCTTCGACGAATACATCGACGAGACCGATCCTACCCCGCCCAGCAACAATTTCGACTATTACTCGCTCTGGGTTACGCGCCAAGGCGGGCCCACTTATTCCATTCCCATCACTCCGAGCCTTTCGCCGCCCATGTTCGGTCCGAACCCGTTGCAGGGGACGCAGCGAGTGGGAGATCCGGGATTTCGGTGCGAGCCGTTGCCAGCGGCTGCCGGCTGTCCACCGCCGCCTCCTCCGCCCTCTAAATTCTATAACTTGCTCACGCAACTCGACCTGCGCATCTTCGATGAGGTATGCTCTGCCAGCCTTGCGGCGCCGTTCGCGCCACCGGCAGGTTTTGCGCTCGACCGTGGCGCTTGTTGCGGCTATAGCTTCCAGCTCTACGCTCAGGACAAGACCTGGGACGATGCAGGTCCCGGCCAGTGCCACCAAGTGTGGACGGCGCCGTGGGCGGTGTGCATCTGCAACGACTTGCCGGTGGCGGGTAGCGTTGCGCTGCCAAAATGACGTACTGGAATTTCTGGATCAGGTTCGTGCTGGCCAGCCTGGCCACGTGGCGAGTGACGCACCTGCTCGCGTACGAAGACGGACCTGGCGACATCATCGTCCGTCTCCGCGCCCGGCTAGGCCGTCGTTGGGCCGGCCGGCTGATGGATTGCTTCCACTGTCTCAGCCTGTGGATTGCGGCTCTGGCCGCCGTGTTCGTCTCACGCCAGGCGCTCGGATGGCTCCTGTCCTGGCTTGCGGTTTCGGGCGCGGCTTGTCTTCTTGATAGGACCGAGGAAGCGCCGGTAACCATTCACCCGATTGCTCGAGAACCAGGAGAAACCAATTATGTGCTGCGGTCAGAAACGGACGGCGTTGAAGGACATTCCACTGCCGGCGGTCAAAACGGCGCCAGCGGTTCCTCAGTACGCAAGTAAGCGCCTCCAGCTTCCGGCAGTATCCATGCGCTTCCCGACGGTTCCCAATCGATCCGCACGCGGCATGGCCCTTCGCTATATGGCCGCGTCTCCCATCGTGGTTCGAGGGCGTGCGAGTGGGCGGAAATACGCTTTTTCAGCGGCGAATCCGGTCCAACAGGTGGATTGGCGCGATGCGGAGACGTTACTTCGAACCAGCTTCTTCCGCCGCGAGTAAGAACTCTGAGAGTGACGCCCCGCGTAGGGCCGGCATCTTGCCGGCCACTGGAGTTGCTAACTTTTTGGACTGATCGAAGGCGCAGTGTATCAGTTGTTCATGTCGCTTCGCGACACCCACGAAGCTATGAAAGCGTTTGGGGTAGGGGCGGGTTTCAAACCCAGGCTTGTCCAAATTAGGTTTTTGAAAAAGGCGGAATCTCCGGTAAGTTGAGGTTTTGTGTTGCCGCACGATTAATCTCAACTGAAGGAGGTTCCACCGTGAATCGAGTATGCAGCATCTTCTCTCAAATACTCCAGCTTTTCCCCCGCCTGGAGTTTGAACAGATGGTTCGCAA
>JASHON010000078.1 GCA_030041095.1 Terriglobia bacterium | reverse complement strand
GACAGCACCGTGAAAAATTCCGTGCCCCTGCCGACCCGTTCCCCTCCGCCGCCGGGGGAACCTGGTTTTCAAACCAGCCTTCAGGGGCGAAGTTTGTTCAATAGAATCAACAAGCGGTTTGCTGGCCCGAAGCTAATTTGGACAGCCCTGGGTTTGAAACCCGCCCCTACCCCAAACGCTTTCATCGCTTCGTGGGTGTCGCGAAGCGAAATGAGCAACTGATACAGGGGTGCGGAAGCGGCTCCCGGAGCGCCCTGGAAACGGCGTGAGAACTCCACATTCGCCACTACGCGCCTGCCTTTTGCCGCTGGTCGCGCAGCACGGCTTTGCGGCTCAGGCGAATCTTGTTGCCATCGATCGAGATCACCTTCACTAAAAGCTGATCGCCTTCCTTGAGTTCTTTGCGAATGTCCTGAATCCGGTGCTCGGCCACTTCGCTGATGTGAAGCAGACCGTCCGTGCCAGGGAAGATTTCGACAAACGCCCCAAAATCCGCCAGGCGGACCACTTTCCCAAGATACGTCTTGCCAATTTCCGCTTCCGCCATCAGGTCGCGGATTTTCTTAAGGGCCTTGTCCGCAGACGATTCGTCCGTGGCAGCCACGTTCACGCGCCCGTCGTCTTCGACGTCGATCTTCACTCCGGTTTCCTCGATGATTCCCCGGATCACCTTTCCGCCCGGACCGATCAGTTCACCAATCCTGGAGGGGTTGATGTGGAGGGTATAGATGTGCGGCGCATATTCGGAAATGGTCTGACGAGCCGCGGGCAACACTTCGAGCATTTTGCCGAGGACGTGCAGCCGGCCGGCGCGAGCTTGATCGAGCGCTTCAGCCATGATTTGAGGAGTGACACCCGTAATCTTGATGTCCATCTGGAGCGCCGTGATGCCGCGCTCCGTGCCCGCGACCTTGAAGTCCATATCGCCGTAGTGATCCTCCGCGCCGGCGATATCCGTCAAAATGGCGTAACGGCCGCCTTCCTTCACTAGACCCATCGCCACGCCGCCGACAGGAGCGGAAATGGGAACTCCCGCATCCATGAGCGAGAGACAACCGCCGCAGACGGTAGCCATTGACGATGACCCGTTCGACTCCAAGATGTCTGAGACCACGCGAATCGTATACGGAAACTTGTCTTCTCCAGGAATAATGGCCGACAAGGCGCGCTCCGCCAGGCTGCCGTGCCCGATCTCCCTGCGGCCAGGGCCGCGCAGAAAGCCGACTTCTCCCACGCTGAAGGGTGGAAAGTTATAATGCAGCATGAACCGCTTGAACGACTCGCCCTCCAGCACGTCGAGCCGCTGCATATCCTCGGCCGTGCCCAGCGTGGCGGCCACAAGCGCCTGCGTCTCGCCCCGTGTAAACAGCGCGGAGCCGTGGGTTCGCGGAAGCATGCCCACTTCGCAGGTGATCTCGCGCACCTGGTCAAACGCCCTCCCATCCGGACGCCGATGTGCCAACAAGACATCGTCGCGGAACAGACGTTCGTGAAGCGAATCGAAAGCATGGGCCGCTTCCCGCCGCCTCGCTTCATCTTCCGCTGGAAGGTTTTCCAACAGCTCCTTGCGGAGCAACTCGATCCGGCGCTCGCTCTCCTGCTTCGAGCATTTGGAAGTATCCATCGCCTCGTGGAGCTTCTCGCGCACCCGCTGAGCCACCTCTTCAGCTACGGCTGGATCCGGGGCGGGAGGCTGAAACGAAGCCTTCTGCAGGCCTAAACGGGAAAACAGCTCCTTCTCAGCATCGACGATTTTTCGGATCTCGCCGTGTGCGTGCTGAAGCGCGTCCTGAATCACAGCCTCCGAGACTTCACGAGCCTGCGCTTCAACCATCACGATGGCGTCCTCGGAGCCGGCGACCACGAGATTGAGCACACTCTCCTTCAGTTGCGAATAGGTCGGATTGGTGATGAATCGGCCATCCACCAATCCAACGCGCACCGCGCTGATGGGAATATTGAAGGGGATTTCCGAAAAGTAAAGCGCCGCCGCGCCCGCCACCACCCCGATAATATCCGGGGCGTGCTCCGAATCCGCGGAAAGGACCAATGCGATCACCTGGGTTTCGTCCTTGAAACCCTCCGGGAACAACGGCCGGACCGGGCGATCGATGAGCCGGCTCGTTAGAATCTCCCGCTCGGTCGGCCGGCCTTCGCGCTTGAAGAATCCGCCCGGAATTTTCCCGGCGGCGTAAGTGTATTCGCGATAGTCCACGGTCAGCGGAAAGAAGTCGATTCCTTCCCGCGGCTCCGCTCTGCAGGCAGTGGCGAGTACCACCGTATCTCCGTATCTCACGCAGGCAGAGCCGTGGGCTTGCTTCGCGAGTTTTCCCCATTCAAAGCTCAGCGTATCGGAGCCTAAAGGGATGCTAATTTGATGCGGCATGATTTTTCCTCCGTTGTGGGGAAACGAACGGACTCGGACCGGCGCAAGCGCCCGGCCTACGGCCGCCGGTTGTCATAGGCAGGCTGCTCTCACCCGATTGACGCCAAGTCGTACCGTGGCGGAACAAGTTTGCGCTGCCGGCTGCCGGGAAACCTTCCCGGAGTTTTCCCTGATCCGCGTTATCCATGGGACAAGACTTGGAATGAGGCGGGACCTGGAGAATTGAGGCAGGTGAAATAGAGAACCGCAGGAGTGGAATGCCATGAACTTTCCGTTCTTATGGCTACGACATTCCCTTCTAACGATACCGTGGTTTTCCAAACCCAGACAATCTCAGATCTCAATCCGGCTATTTACGAATACCCAGCCGCTCAATCACGTGCTGATAGCGTTTGGCATCGCTGCGCCTCAAATATTCCAGCAGGCGCTTCCTCTTACCGACCATCATGAGGAGTCCACGCTTCGAGGCGTGATCCTTGCTGTGGACGCGAAAATGATCGTTCAAATACGAGATGCGCTCCGTGAGCAACGCAATCTGCACTTCCGGAGAACCCGTATCCTTGGGATGAACTCGAAACCCCTCGATGATTGAAGTCTTCTTTACTGCGGCCAGCGACATCCGCCCGTTTCCTCACTTAAAGTTTTTATTTCCTCAATTTACGATAAACAGTTTACCACGGGAGTGGCGTGCAAAAAACAAAAATTCGCTAGCGTTCCCATTCGCCGGCGAGATTCTCGAGCGGTTCACCGCTCAGGCGGAACGTGATCCAATCCGTAAGGGGCCACGCGCCCAGCGACCGATAGAAGTCCATGGCCGGCGTGTTCCAACCCAGTACGCTCCACTCGAATCTTCCGCACCCCTCTTCAACAGCAAGCTTGGCAAGATATTGCAGCATTGCCCGGCCGATTCCCTGTTTTCGAAATGCCGGCCGGACGAAAAGATCTTCAAGATAGAGCCCCGCACGGCCCAGCCAGGTGGAATAGTTGCGGAAAAACAGCGCGAACGCGGCAGGCTCTCCATCCCACTCGGCGATCACGACGCGAAATTTGGGCTGGCCTTCGAATCCATCGCGGCGAATATCCTCTTCGGTGGCGACAGCTTCTTCGGGCGCGCGCTCGTACGCCGCCAACTCGCGGATGAATTCAACGATAAGGGGAACATCCTGCGAAGTAGCAGGACGGATGGTGAGCATGAACGGATTGTAGCAGAATCCTGCGTCACTGCACCGGATGGGCGCGCTCTGTGCCGTGGCTGGCGCTGCGCTGCGCCATACGGATGGTTCCGAGGCTCTCGGCGTAACGCGCGATGCCTTCGTACAGGCCTTCGGCGATTTCTTCGCGGACGCGCCCCGTGCGCAGCCGGCGTTCGTCAACTGGATTTGAAAGGAAGGAGATTTCGACAAGGATCGACGGCATGTTTGCGCCAATCAGGACGACAAACGGGGCCTTCTTGACCCCGCGATTGGGTTGCGCGTCTCCGTCTTCGTCAAGCTGCGCGGCGAGGGAGCGATCCACGATGGTGGCGAAGTCTCTGGACTCTTCAATTTTCTCCGTCAAAGCGATCTTGTCAATGAGCGTTTGAAGCTGAAAGACAGACGCTTCCGAGGTGGCATTCTCGCGTGCCGCAAGCGCGAGCGCTTCCGGATTGCTCGTAAAGTTCAAATAATAGGTTTCAATGCCACGCACGTTGGAATCGCGGCTTGAGTTGGCGTGTATGGAAATGAAGAGGTCGGCGCCATCCTGGTTGGCGATGGCCGTTCGTTCCTCGAGAGGAATGAACCGATCGGTGGACCGCGTCATAATCACCTGGCAGCCCAGGCGCCGCACAACGAGCTTTCGCAGACGCAAGGCGACCCCGAGAACCAGGTTCTTTTCCTCAAGACCCGTCGGTCCGAGTGTGCCCGTATCGTGCCCGCCGTGCCCGGCGTCAATCACAATTCTTCGCACCTTCAATCCCAAAGCCCGAGTCAGCGTCGGGGGCCCTCCGGCTCCGGGAGCCGCGGGAAAGACGGCCAAACTCGAAGCCGGATTTGCACTCGTCGACGGGCCAGATGCAACCGGCGCGCTGCTTCCGCCGCCGTTTGCCGTCGTGGTAGCCGTTTCGTCCCCGAGTTGTCCTTGTGATTTTTCCGAAAGGACCGAACGGGAAGGCATGCTGCTGCCCCGCGCGTCGACGCTCGCCTTCGAAGCGCCCGAATCTGACGATTTGTCTCCATGCACGTCGATCACTAAGCGAAATGGATCGGGTAGAGAGAACACCGAATAATTCTCAATGCGTGGAACGTCGAGCACCACACGCGCGATCTTTGGCTGGAACTGCGCCACACGGATCCGTCGAAGGAAACCGTTTTCCACGCGGAAAGCCTTTCGTTCCAGCGTGGGACTCACTCGCGCGTCGTCAAGGTCAAAAATGAGACGGGGAGGATGTTGTAACTGGGAAGTTTCAAACTTGACCTTTCGACCCACGGAGATGACCACACGAGTATAGTCCGGGCCAACCCACTGTTGGATCCCTGTTACCTTCGCGAGCCCCGAAGATAAAACGGCTTCCGCCGGGGCGGATGGGCTCTGGGAGTTTTCCGGAAGCTCTTCAACCTGGCTTTCGCCGGGGTGCCGTTCGTTCCATTGCGCCAATTGGCGGTCAATCGCCGTTACGGCCCGTTTCGCTTCGGCTGCTCTCGGTGAATGAGGGAACTGCTTCAGAAAGTTGCGGTACGCAGTGCGTGCGGCCACAGGATCCTCGACATCCTGGCGATAAATTTTCGCAATGGCGTAAAGCGCGTAAGGAACGAGGCTGCTGTGGGGGTATCGCTGGGTCAGAAACCTGTAGGCTTCAATGGCACGGCCCGAAAAGCTGTCATTAGCAAATCGGCGGCCCGCGCTGGCGTAAATCTCGCCTACCGCAAGGTAGGCGTCAGGCGTTCTGGAGTAATCCGGGTCTTTCCTGTAAACAAGCTGATAAGCGCGAATCACCCGCAGATAGGCAGCGGCTGAGGCGCTGGGATGCGCATCGAGCGCCGCGCGAAGCCGTACCGCACGCCGGTAAGCCGTTGCAGCCGCCGCTGATTCGCTCAAGGCTGCGCGCGCGGCCCCGATGTTGATCAGGATGAGGATCCCCGCCAGTGCAAGCCGGATTTTGGCTCGAGGCCTCAAGTGCCTCCGTCGTTCGTAAAATGGGTGACGCCGTGCGCGTCTACAAAGGACGTGATGGGAGGAGCCGGTGGCAGCGAGGCCTCGGGCGCCGGCCTGGCAGCCTCGCTGGTTTTCCCGTAAATCGATGTGACCTGGCGCACGTAATTCTGCGTCTCCGGAATTCGCGGGATCCGGTCGTTGCGCAAGACCGCATTTTCACCTGCGTTGTACGCCGCGAGTGTCAAAGGCAAATCGTCGTTGAAAAGGTTGAGGAGATAGCGAAGATAGCTGACTCCGCCCCGGATGTTTTCAGAAGGATCGAAGGGATGATGAACGCCAAATCGCTCTGCCGTCGCGGGAACAAGCTGCATCAGTCCCATGGCCCCTTTCGGCGAAACAGCGTGAACGTTGTATTGGGATTCCACCTGGATGATCGCATTCACGAGCCGCGGATCCACCTGGTACTTGCGCGATGTTCGTTCCACGGCCTGCTCAATGCTGACGGGTGAAGCGTTCCCGGAGCCTTCGGGGGGTCTCGCTGATTTCTCTTGAATCGCTTTCGGCGGATGCTGCTGCGGATTCAGCGTGTTGATATAGACTGGTTGTCCTTCTTCGTCGATCAAGACAATCTGGCCGCGTGCAGCCGCCGTCGCCGAAAAGGAAGCGAAGCAGAAGGTGAGAGCGATGAGAGTGCCCAGCGGGCGTATGCTCGGCCGGCGCATCAAGCCTCTGTGCCCCAAACGAATCCCCTCCCCAGCCCGACCGAGGTCAGCAATCGACCCTGGCGCTGAGGACCTCCGAAAGCCGCGGCTCAATGCTGGCGCATCCGCGTGCTTATATTCTACAACGCTTATCTCCGCCGCACCACCATCTTGATGCCCTTCCTCGGGCGAAGCGTAAGGGACGGGCTAAGAAGCACGGGATGCGTGGGTACGAGGTCAAAGTGAAATCTTTGGGCGATCGAGGCTATGAGCAGAGGCACTTCCGTCTTCGCGAAACCGTCGCCAATGCATATCCGCGGGCCGGCCCCGAATGGGAAATACGCGCAGCGCGGCAGCCGCTTCTGGAAGTCGTTCTCCCACCGTTCCGGAATGAATTCTCCAGGCTGATCGAAGAAGCGCGAATCCCGATGGACGGACCACTGGAACATGGCCAGCGTTGCGCCCGAAGGGATTCGATATCCGCCGACTTCGCAGTCGTCCAATGCTTTGCGCACCACGGCGTAAGCCGGTGGATAGAGGCGAAGCGATTCCTTGAAGACCATTTCGGTGTAAGGCAACCGGCGCAGGTCGTCATAGGAGGGCAGACGGCCGCCCAGCACGCTGCGGAGCTCCTCTACCAGTTTGGTCTCTACGCGCGGATTTTGAGCGAGCAAATACCACGTCCAGGAAAGCGCCAGCCCCGTCGTCTCATGCCCCGTGAAGAACAACGTCATCATCTGGTCGCGCAGCTCGGAAGCCGTCAATGCCTTCCCGCTCTCGCTTAGCGCGCCGAGCAAGCCGGAGAGCATATCTCCGTTGCCCTGCGCCGCTGCCTGCCGGCGCCGGATCAGCTTCACGATCATCGCGTTCAACTCTCCGAGCGCCTTGCGATAACGAAGGTTCCCAGGCGTTGGAAGCCACTGGGGAAGCAGGTAGAAGCCAAAACGCTCGTCAAACTGCTCGAAAAACACGCGCAACGCGTCCCCCAGCCGCGCAGTTTCCGAGGCGATATCGTCGCCGAATAGCACCCGGGCGACGATCTTCATCGTGAGGTCCATCATGTCCTGGTGGATGTCACGCGTCTCGCCGTCCTGCCAGTTTTCGAGTAGAGGTTCGACCTGCTCGACGATCGAGCGTGAATACCGGGCTACTTGCTGCGGATGGAACGAGGGCTGCACCATGCGGCGCTGCTCGCGCCAGGCATCGCCATCGCTCGTCAGCAGGCCCCTGCCCAGAAGCGATTGGCTCTCGGTGAGAAAAACAGATTTGGCGAAATTCCTGTGGTTGGTGATGAGTACAGACTCAATATCATCCGGATGGCTCAGGACGAATGCCAACACATTGAGCATGCGGATGCGCACGACATCGCCATATTCCCGCACCACGCGCGCGAGAAAGTCCAGCTCGTCCCGCTTGGCATCGAGAAGCGATCCAAAGAGAAAATGTCCTTTGGGACCGGGCGGCGACACCGCTCCACGCATTCACTGTGCTCCCCATCCCCCCGGCTGCGAACGTCAAAAACACGGATTCTAGCATGGGCCTGAGAAACCCGTCAAAAGAACGTCGCCCTTTGCCGGCGATTTCCCTGCCCTGAGTCCTGCCAGCTCGCAAGCCACCGTCTCGCGCGCTCGGAGGTGAGGAACGCTGGCCACGCAGTCTGAAGCCTGTTCAGGCTCCAGCGCGAGTCCGCCATGCGAGCCGCACGGATGTTACGCAACATTTCATGCCTCACGGAACAGCGAATCTGCTGTTTGCACCCGGGATTTTTTGTTACCTTTTGTGTATGAAGACAGCGCGGTACGGGCGAATCGTATTGGGCGCGTCGGCGGTCTTGTTCGGCGTCATCGCACTGATGTGGCATGACGCTGAGACCTGGCAAACCCTGCAACAGATCTGGCGGTTGCCTTTCGGCGCCCTCATCGGTGGGTGTCTCATGACCGCCCAAATTGCCGGTGGCATCGGGATGCAGCATCCGCGAACCGCGCGCCCGGCTTCAGTTATCCTCGGAGTCGTCTATTTGCTTTTCTCGCTCGCCTGCATCCCTGCGATCGTTGCCGCGCCGAACATCTATGAGCGGTACGGCGGGAGCTTCTTCCAATTCTTTTCCCTACTCTGCGGCGCGATAGCGCTCTACGCCGTGACGGAGGAAAATGCAGCAAGGGCGCTGGTGGCCGGCCGGCTGGCGCGCCTTGGACTCGGAGTCTCTGCCATTTCATTTACCCTGGGTCAGATACTCTTGCCTCATGAGACTGCGGACTTGGTTCCAAAGTGGATTCCGCCCAACCAGATGTTCTGGGCGATACTGACCACCGTCGCGTTTGGACTCGCAGCGATTGCCCTTCTCAGCAACCGGCAAGCGCGGCTTGCGGTACGTCTTATGACGCTGATGCTGGCGCTCTTTGGTCTATTGGTTTGGGTTCCGCGCCTGATCTCTCACCCGGAGGCACATTCGAATTGGTCCGAGTTCGCGCTTACTTCCCTGATTACGGGAGCGGCCTGGATGGTGAGCGGGCTAAAGTCTTTTTGATTGAAACGGCGTTTGCGCGCCGCTTTTCCGCGTAACGGCCGCTGCTTCGCGATCACTTCAAACCGGGGCGGCCCGAACGGTTGCAAGCGCAAGGCCCGTTCGTCGACTTTGCCGCCGCGGAGCGCATTGCAAAGCTGAACGCGGCTCTGATTAAGGCACGTCGATCACGAGCAGCGTGATATCGTCTTGCTGGGTGGCGGAAGCGGGCTGCCACCGCTGCAACTCGGCGAGCAGTACGTCGGACAAATCAGAAGGCGGCCGCCCCTCGTTTTCACGAACCACTTGCTCGAGCCTGACGTCGCCGAAGGAAGCGCCCTGGGCATTCTCGGGTTCAGTCAGGCCGTCTGTGTAAAGCAGGAAGCGGTCGCCGGGTTGGATCGACAGGGTACGGACGGGATAAGCATCGTCTTCCGCTTTCACTCCGAAGAGCAGGCCGTTGCTTTCAATGCGCTCCAACTTGCTCTCTCGCCAACGGAGGAGCGGCGGATGCCCGGCGGCTGAGTAGAACGCCCTGCTGTTCTGCATGTCAAGCCAG
Organism: Terriglobia bacterium; assembly: GCA_030041095.1. GTDB lineage: Bacteria > Acidobacteriota > Terriglobia > UBA7540 > UBA7540 > JASHON01. The sequence continues at coordinate 5,278 of JASHON010000078.1, read as the reverse complement.
AGATAGGCTGCCGAGACGAACTGGCCGTGAAGTTGGCCGGAGAGAGCGCGCGCCAATCCGCACAGCACGGCTCGCGGATCATCGGCGCAGGGAACCACGGACTGCATTGCCACCTTAATCATCGAGGCAATTAGGGCGGCGGGAACGCCGTGTCCTGAGACGTCGGCGACGAGAAAGCCCGCCCGGTTGGGATCGACAGCGATGAACCAATAGAAATCTCCAGCGACAGCCGCCATCGGGCGATAGGTGGCGCTGATATCTACCCCCGCAAGTTTAGGGACACCGCTGGGAAGAATCGAAGTTTGTATCTCGCGGGCGATGGCGAGCTCGTTTTGGATCGAGACCAGGTTGCGCTCATCGCTAACCACTTTCTCCGCCGCCACCCATCCCTGGGACAGCACAAAAAGCGCAAACGCAACCGGCTCGAGGAGCGGATAATATCGAAGCTTGAGAAGATTTCCGCTCAGGTTGACGTCGATGACAGCCATCGCGAAGAGCAGAGTGCCAGCCGCTGAAATCCGGCTTTGGATCACCAGGTACTTCTTTCCAATGCTTGGAACGACATTCGGCACCGCTAAGGCAAGCAGCGCACAAATCACCAGCACATTGTTGTATGGCATGAGCCGTTGCGGGGCGCCACGAAACAGAACGGCAAGTGTGCCTGCTACGGCAATCACAGCGCCCGGAATGATCATGATCAGGAAAAGACGGCGCAGGAATCCGAGGCTTAGCTCGGCCCAAAACAACAGCGCCGGGATCACGATCACGTACGTGACGATCCACACGAATTGCGACGCGCTGGGCGAAAACGGACCCGTTAGCAAGCGGAAGGCGGCAGGCACGTCGGCAAACAGCCGCGCTCCGTACATCGCGCTAAATACGCCAAACCATGCCAGGACCCGCCGGGCGGCACGGCCTCGAATCGCCGCAATGGCGCACGCGGATGTGCCGATAAACAGAAAGATTGTGCCCAGAGCGATGGCAATCACCTGCTCACGGGCTATCAAGACGGTTTCACCTTCGAGGCAGGGACGGCTGAGTGAGCGGCGAACGCACGACTTCGCCAAAGCGGCAGAGCACCCGATTTCATAAACCTGCGCCAACGAGGCCCGGAGCTATCCTTCCGGAATTCCGGCCGCCAGCATCTTGTGACGCAGTTCCTGCGGCCGGCGCTCTCCTCAATTTTATGGGACGGCCGGGGAGAAACGGACACTGCCGCTGAAGAACGCCTCTGCTTCAGCGTCGGCTCGGCGTTTCCTTCGTTACCTCCGCATGATGTCATGACGGCCTGCCATCCGCAACTTCGGGAGTGAGAAGTCGCCCCCGGACAACACGGTTCTTGATGGGACGCTTTTCGTGCCGTATTCTCTCAAGCTTGGCGAATATCACTCCCGATTTGATTGCTGGGTCCGCGGGCGAGAGGTCCGGCGATTGAACTTGCGGCCGAAGGCCGCCAGCCGGAGGGATGGTACGACCCTGGCGCCGTTCAGGCTCATTGACTCAGGCGGCGCGGAAGAAGTGCGGTTCAGCTCAAGCTCAGAGAATAAGATTCATTATTGAAGCACTGCTATCACCGGGGAGAGCGAGGATGTCCAGACGGAAGTGGGTTGCAGGGTTGAGCCTGCTCGTCAGTTTCGTGTGGGTGCGGCCGGCCAAGGCCGCGAAGGTGCGCGTGTGGGAGGGAGCCATCAAAATCCCTACCTACCTGCTGGGACCTGAAAATCCGAACCCCCAGTTTCCGCTAGTGAACAGCCACAACATTTATCCATATACCGCGCTGGACGACCTGACGAACCATCGCGAGACAAAGACCTATCGCGCGATCTATCTGGAAAACGAATATCTGAAAGCCACGATTCTGCCCCAGATGGATGGGCGGGTTTATTCGCTTTATGACAAAGTGGCCAAGCGCGAAGTGTTCTACCGCAACAATGTGATCAAGTACGGGCTGGTCGGACTGCGGGGAGCGTGGATTTCGGGCGGGATCGAATGGAATTTTCCAAACGGCCATACGACGGATACCGTCTCGCCGGTGGCGTCGCGGTTCCGGCAGAATCCCGACGGCAGCGCGACCGTGGTGGTGGGCGATACAGACCAGGTGAGCGACATGCACTGGGAAGTGGCGTTGACGCTGAGGCCGGGTGTGGCGCGCCTGGAGGCGCACGTCACGCTCTTCAATCCGACGCCGATTCCCAAGCTTTACTGGTGGTGGGCCAACACGGCGGTACCGGCCACAGAAGATATGCAGTTCATTTATCCTATGCGCCTGGTGAACCCACACTCGCACACGCAGATCTGGACGTTCCCAACCTGGAAAGGCGTGAACTACAGTTGGTACAAGGACGTTCACCAGGCCACTTCGCTTTTCGGCGTGGATGTCCACCGATCCTTTTTCGGGGTGTACTACCAGAAGGCCAATGACGGCGTCATCCACGTGGCCAACGATCACGAAGTTCCTGGCAAGAAGACCTGGACGTGGGGCAACGCCGGTGACGGCAGGATTTGGATCCATCTGCTGACAGACAACGATGGCCAGTATTGCGAGATTCAGTCGGGACATTTTCAGACGCAGTTGAGCCAGGAGTTTATGGCTCCGCAGAAGGTGGAGTCCTGGAACGAATATTGGTATCCGGTGGCGGGCCTGGACGGTGGCTTCGTCGCGGGAACACCGCAAATGGCGGTTAACGTGGTCTACCCGCCGTCTAGAGCTGCAGGAAATTCATCGATCGAGCTTGCCGTCAGCCCTGGGGTGGCTCTGCGCGGCGCAAGAATCGAAGTGAAGCTGGGATCCAAAATGCTGAAGGATTTTTCTGCAGTTTCTTTCGAGCCGCTGGCTACTCGAAAGTTCACGATTCCCGTGCAGGACGTTGCCGCTGCAAAAAAGCAGCTCGATGTGACCATACTGAACTCCGCCGGGAAGAAACTATTGCATTGGTTTGCCGGAGCGCCGATTGACGGGAATCCCGATTTGTCCATGAAGCCCGGCGTTCAGCCTTACCATCAAAAACCGGATAGCAGACTCTCCACCGAAGAGCTGTTTCTGCGCGCCGTGAACGACAAGAAAGAAGGACGGCCGCTCCAGGCAAACAGGCTTTACAGAGAAGTGCTGAAGCGGGACCCCGGGTTCGTGCCGGCACTGCTGAAGTTGGCGCAACACGAGTATCTTGCGGCTGACTTTTCGGACGCCGAAAAGCTGATGGCGCGTGCCCAAGCACGCAATGCGAAGGATCCGAGGGTCTTATACCTGGCTGGTACCATTTACAAAGGCGCTGGGAAGACGAGCCTGGCGCGGTACGATTTCTGGAAATCCCTGCGGTTTGGCGGGGCGGAAGCGCCCGCCTTGGTGGAACTCGGCGAGATTGCGATCCAGCAAAAGGAATACGCGAGGGCCGCCGGGTTGCTGCGAAAGGCCCTGCGCTACAATCCGGATGATGACCTCGCCCTGTGTGACCTGGCCGTGGCCTTGCGGTTGGCGGGGCGACTGGAAGACGCCTCCGAAGTGGCCGCCCGTGCTGTCCGCAAGATGCCAATTTTTCCTGACGCTCTTGCCGAGCAATGGCGGGTGGAAGCGGCGCTTGGCAATGATTCTTCAGCCCAGCATGCGGGGGAAGTTTTTAAGAGCGCCATCGGTTTCAGGTCCCAGGGCTATCTGGAGGCCGGCGCGTGGTATCGGAGGCTGAGCGATCTGGCCTCGTCTGATTTTGTGTTGCGGGCTGGGACAACGAACCTGGCGTCAAAACAGGTTTCTCCGCTGATTTATTACTACCTGGCAGCAAATTCCTGGGATGAAGGTCTTACCGGACGAGCCTCCGCCGATGCAACCGCGGCGGCGAAGGCAAACGTGGAGGCGGCTTTCCCAAACCGCCCCGAGGACGCCCAGGTCCTGCGCAAAGTTCTGGCGCGCCATCCATCGGATGCGCATGCCCGGTATTTTCTGGGGAACTTCCTGTTTGCCCATTCGCACTATGCGGAAGCAGCGGATTTATGGAAGCAGAGTTTGAGCGAAGGATTCCATTACGCCGTCCTGCTCCGAAATCTGGGGCTGTATGCGTGGAAGGTGCAGAGCGAGCCCACTGCCGCCGCCGGTTATTATGCCCAGGCCATTCGGCAATCCCCCGGCGATTACCGTCTCTACGTGAACCTTGATGAGATTTATTCCCAGCTTGGAGAAACGGGCAATCGCGAAAAATTGTTTGCCGATGCGCCGGCAGGGGTTTTGGGCCACGATACGGTTCGCGCGCGCAGGGTGCTGTTAAACGTGGAGGATCGCCGCTACGGTCAGGCACTGGACGCGCTCGCAGGACACGATTTCAAGCCCTGGGAGGGTGGCCGATCGATTCGCCAGTTGTTCGTGCTGGCGAATCTGAAGAAGGGCCGCCAGGAGCTTGCAGCGAAGCATTTCAAAAAGGCTGAGGAATCTTTTCGGTCAGGACTTGAGTATCCCAGCAATCTCGGCGTGGGCAAACCCGAGTTTCCGCAGGACGAAGAAGCTCTCTACTGGCTGGGCCGCGCCCTTCAGGCACAAGGCGAGAGAACCGCTGCACGCAACGCGTGGCAACAGGCGGTGGACGAAATGCGTGCAATGGAGGGTGATCCCGAACAACGAGGTGACAGCGCTTCAGGTTTTTATGCAGCGCTTTCGCTCGACCGCTTGGGACACGCTCATGAGGCCGCGCAGATTCTCGATCTCTTCGCGGAGGCGCCGGCGAAAGGCCACGCCTCAGCCTACGACTACTTTTTGGCCGGATTGGTTGCGGATTATCGCCATCAGACCGGCCAGGCATCCGCAGACTTTCACCGCGCCCTTGAACTGGATCCCGAACTCTGGCAGGCTCGTCTGGAAATTCGGCGGCAGGCTCATTGAATTTTGGGGCTTGAAACTGTGGTTTCTCGCTCGAACTTATGCATTTAGCGAACCGGCCGGGGCATTTGATGCGGCTCCGCCGCCTGACGTGCGGAAAGGCTTGCCTTTCCGCGAGCGCCAATGACTGAATTTATTAGGCCGAGGCTGTGCCTCGCCCTCGGGTTTCTACATTGCGGGATTGATCGAAGCCGCTTCGTGTCAGCGCATGCCCTTTCTTGAAAATTGAGTAGGGGCGGGTTTGAAACCCAGGCTTGTCCAAATTAGGTTTTTGAAAAAGGCGGAATCTCCGGTAAGTTGAGGTTTTGTGTTGCCGCACGATTAATCTCAACTGAAGGAGGTTCCACCGTGAATCGAGTATGCAGCATCTTCTCTCAAATACTCCAGCTTTTCCCCCGCCTGGAGTTTGAACAGATG
>JASHON010000007.1:20000-47245 GCA_030041095.1 Terriglobia bacterium | reverse complement strand
GACCGGCCTCCTTTTGTGGCGCGCGCGGGGCAAGTGACCGGTGTTCTCCCCTATTCGCGCCTCACTCATTACCGGGGAACGGGACGTGCCGTCCTCCCCACACGAGTCCTGCGGTTGCACAAGGATCACTTTCCGGAAATGCTTCGTCGCATGCCGGAGCTCGGTGGACGGCTTGTGGCGCTGATGTCTGACCGCATCCGCGAGGCCGCGCGCCTGGAGACGCAGCATGAGAAACTGATGGCGCTTGGAAAGCTCTCTGCCGGTCTCGCGCACGAGCTGAACAATCCTGCCTCCGCCGCGCGCCGCGCTGCCAGCGGCTTGCTGGAGGCGCTCGAAGCCGTGCGCGATGCCAGCCTCAGACTGACGCAGCACCCCCTCACTCACGAGCAAAAGGAGGTGATTGCGCGGTTTGAGATGGACGCTGCGCATCGCCTGCCCGCTCCTTCATCGAACCCGATTGAGGTCAGCGATCGCGAAGATCGACTCACGCAGTGGCTGGAGGCTCACGGTGTGGAAGAGGCGTGGAAACTTGCGCCGGCGTTGGCCGAGTCCTGCATCGAAACGAACGAGCTGGAAGCGCTGGCCGGAGAGATTGGAACCACGGTGCTCGGCCCGGCGCTCAATCGTTCCACCAAACTCCTCAGCATTTATGGGCTCGTCCGCGAAATCGATAACAGCACGCGCCGCATTTCCGAGCTTGTGGCTGCCGTCAAAGAGTATTCCTACCTGGATCAGGCGCCTTTCAAGGAGTTGGACGTCCACAAGGGCCTCGACAACACGCTCCTCATTTTTGGCCACCGGCTGAAGCGCGGCGTCACCGTGATTCGCCAGTACGACCCGAGCCTGCCCCGCATTTGTGCTCATGGCGGAGAGCTGAATCAGGTGTGGACCAATCTCATTGATAATGCACTTTACGCCATGGGAGATAAGGGTGAGTTGCGGGTTCGAACGGCGCGCGAGCCGGAGGGGATTCTTGTGGAAATCGGGGACAATGGACCCGGCGTTCCTCCCGAAATCCAGCCTCGCATCTTCGATCCTTTCTTCACTACGAAAGGCGTGGGCGAAGGCACCGGGCTCGGTCTCGATACGGTTTGCCGCATCGTCCGGAATCATCACGGCGCCGTTCGGTTGGAATCACAGCCCGGCGATACGCGATTTCAAGTGCGCTTGCCGCTGGAGCAACCGGCCGCGATCCGCGGTGAGGGCCAGTCTCAGACCGTGCGCGGCGAGGGCCGCTGAAAGCGGTTGATTCAAACCTGGAGGAATGACGATGAGCGCCTGTGCCCACCGCGACCAGATCCGGCAGGTGACGCCGCAAACCCGCGGTTGCGAAGAATGCATGAAAATGGGAGATGTTTGGGTGCATCTGCGGCTTTGCCTGACGTGCGGCCACGTCGGCTGCTGCGATTCTTCGAAAAACAAGCACGCCACGCGGCACTTTCACGAAACCCATCATCCGATTATGAGATCGTTCGAGCCGGGCGAGGATTGGGGATGGTGCTACATCGACCGTGTCGAATTGACGTTTGACTGAAGATTTTGCAGGCATTTTACTTTCCCGCCATCTTCCCGGCTGCATCAAACAAGCGAGGGGCTTGAGGCGCGCACATCGGCGTGGGGCTATGCCCACGCCACACGGTGCGGTTCCAGGCGGCCAATATCGATCAATGCTGGTGGATTTGAGCCAATGTTCCCCGGAAAGGGCGCGGTTAAACACCACTCCTATAAGCTCCAGGGAGAGCCTTTTAGCTGCTGAAGAAGGATTGGCAATGCGAGTGCTGCAATCTGACGCGTGGCCCTACAGGAAAGCGGGAAATGCAGGCGCTGATCTCGACTTAAGGCTCACGTGTCTCCCAGCAAAGACCCGGCATCCAACACGGCGGCCGAGAGCAACCTCATCGCGCGGGCGCAGCAGAGCGAGGAGGCAGCTTTCGCCGCGCTTTATCGACTGCACAAGCGTCGAGTTTATTCTTTGTGCCTTTGCATGACGGGCGATGCCGCCGAAGCCGAGGAACTTTCAGAAGAAGCGTTCATCCAGCTTTTTCGCAAGATCGGAACTTTCCGCGGCGAACTGGCTTTTGCCGCGTGGCTCCAGCGGCTGGCGATGAGCGTCATTTTTCTTCATTTCGGAGAGCGGGAAACTCACACGTCGTCTCACGACGGAGGGCTCAGTTCGGATCAAGCGCTCATCGGCCGCGAAGGCGGTGGTTTGAAAGGAGTGGAATCCATTGGCCGTCACGCGCTCATGAACGCCATCACTGAACTTCCCTTGCGCTTGCGCGCCGTATTCGCGTTGCATGACGTTGAGGGGTACGGGCACAGCGACGTCGCCAGCATCATGGCTTGCTCCATCGCCGACTCGAAATCCCAGCTTCTTCGCGCGCGGCTCAGGCTTCGGGATTTGCTGCGGCGAAACCAGGACACGTCGGAGACAGTTTATGCTCTACCTGCACGGCATCGGCCACTTTCATCCTGAAAACGAAATTGACAACCAGTTCCTGCTGGATCTTGACATCGGCGTCGACGCCGATTGGATTCTCGAACGGGTCGGAATCCGGTCGCGCCGGACGGTGCTCTCTCTCGACTACATTCGGGAGACGCGAAACGCGGACCCACGCGCGGCCACGGAGGCTTCGAGTTATACCAACAGTCAAACCGGGGCGCGCGCAGCACGAATGGCTCTCGAGCGTGCCCGGATCGAGCCTGACCAGGTTGGCCTTGTGGTGGCTGGAGGATGTTCGCCGCAGTGGCTGATTCCGGCTGAAGCTTGTTCGATCGCGGCCGAGCTGGGAATCCGTGCGCCTGCTTTCGACATCAATTCGGCGTGCTCGTCCTTCATTGCCCAATTGACCGTACTCGACCGCATGGGGCCGTCGCTCCCGGACTTCGTTCTCGTCGTGACTCCGGAAAACAATACGCGCACCGTTGACTATCGCGACCGGCGCCACGCTCCGGTCTGGGGCGACGGCTCCGCAGCCGCTGTGCTCTCCGCGCGAATTCCCTCAGCGTGCGCCATCCACGGCGCAGAGCTTACATCAGACCCTACACTTTGGGACCGGATCACCATTCGTCCCGGCGGCTCGTTTGGGCAGGACGGGCATGCCGTTCGCACGTTCGCCGCAAGAAGAATGGCCGCGACGCTGGTCAAGGTGCGGACCGGCGGAAGGCTCGAAGGCGAGTACTTTATCGGCCATCAGGCGAACCTGCGCGTCCTCGAATGGGTATGCCGGCGGATGAACGTTGATACTTCGAGGCATCTTTACAACGTCGATGCATTTGGCAACTGCGGCGCCGCAGGCGCTGCGTCCGTGATTTCGCAGAATTGGGAGCGATTCAAGCCCAGGGACTCTGTGGCTATCTGCGTCGTCGGGTCCGGCGTCACTTGGGGCGGGTTATATCTGCGGTTTGGCGAAGATCGCGATGATGTAGGCCAGCGACGTGCAGCCAGCACACGCCTCTCGACCGCTGAAGCTCCCGTTGCGGCGCCCGCGTTGAGCTAAGGTTTTCGACCCTCCACAAAGAGCGCGCCTTCGTTCTGAAAGCGGCGCATCTCATCGGCGTCAAGAAACCAGCGGCCGGTATAGACCTCCGGCGTCGGGGTGGGATCGGGAATACGGCTTGTAGTAACCTTGGTCAAGCCGCTTTGGCGAAACAGCTCCGCCCATTCATCGGCAGCAAGCAGGTGCGTGGTTACGGGGAGTAACGAACCCCAGCGGTGGCAATAGATATTGTCGCGATAATAGTTGATGAGAATCCACATCCATCCGCCTGAGGCGAGCACACGCCACGCTTCCCGCACGCCCGAAGCCGGGTCCGGCCAGTAGTATGCGGACTCCACTGAAACGACCTTGGTGAACGAGCCGTCGGGCCAGGGCAGCTTGCTGATGCTACCGGTGCGAAATTCGGCATTCGGCACGCTTGCGCTCAGCCGGCGCGCCCCTTCAATCATCTGCGAAGAGACGTCAATCCCGGCTACACGTCCATCCGGAACGCGCGCGGAGATGGCGCGCACCAGCCATCCGGTGCCGCAGCCTATGTCCAGCACGTGATCGCCCGGCTGGAAGCGAGTTTGCTCCAGCGCGGGGCGGGTAATGGGCCAATGGTGCTGCTCCATTTCCTCTCCCCGGCCAGCCTGCGCCCACCGGTCAAATTCTTCGGTCACTTCCTGTTCCTGTTTTGTCAATTCCAACCTCTTACGCCACCAGCAGCGCCATGCGGCAGATTTCTTGAAGGCGCTCCTCGAGCTGCTCCTCCTTGCTTTTTCCGCTCTTGTTGCTCGCGGCGCCTCGATCGTCGGAGACGCCGTCCGTTTCCTGGAGCAGCGCGTTTCGGTCCCGCGTGCCATCCATAAGTAAGACCAACCCGCGAAGCCCATCGTCAAGGTTCACACCTTCATGACGAAGGTTTGTGGCATAGTTGCCCTCGCGCAACATCAGCCGGACGAGCGGGCTGGCCATCGGGCGCTCGCTCACCCGATTTGCCAAAGCAGGCCGGTGCGTGTGCAATTCAGCGAACTCGCCTGCATACATCGTCAAAAGCATCTCCTCAAGGGAAGGGTGCGAGTTCTGTTCCGGCTTCCAATGGGCGAGCTCGAACGCCGATGCCGCCAACTCATCGAATGGGACGCGATCAGGCCAGCGCGAGTTGAGGAACCACAGCGCCGCCTTCGTCAGGGGATTATTGGTACTAATTTTGAGGTTCAGCATGCGGGTTGCCGAACGGAAAGACTCCTCTTTGTCGGATGGGATCTCCGGCTCTGGCGAGTCAGCGCGCGCGGGCGAAGACGCGTAGAGCGAGCGCACGCCTTCCGGCTTGAGCGTCCGGTCGAGCTTCAAGCTTTCATGGCAAAGCAACGTGGCCCGGAAGAAGCGACAGACGCGAAAATCGAGCGTCTGCTCGCCTTCAATGACGCCCAGTCCTGCCAGGTTGCGTTGTCCCATCAGGGATGCCTGAACCACACAGGTGGCCGGAAACGCCGCCTCGGCAAGATACTGCAGGCCGTGCCGGCCAGCCCGCTCGACGAACTCGTGAAAGTACACTGGAGCGTAAAACTCGCTGAACTCATCGTGAAACAAGTACTCGGGAGACAAGCCTTGCATGCGCTCCAGTTCCGGCTGTATTACCTGGCGGAATACATCAGCTTCTTTCAGCGATTTCACCAGTTCTTCGACGAACTTCAGCCCGCTCCGCACTCTCTCATGGGGATCATCGACGTCGCGCGTATGGTAGAGCATCATGCGGCGTAGCATTTCGCGCACATGACCTCCGGGATAGGTATTGTAACTGACGTACGCCACACCCGTGGGAGCGAGGTTTCGGGAACAAACCGACAGGATCTTATCCTGCACCTGAGGTGGCACCCATGAATACAGCCCATGGGCAATGATGTAATCAAACTCGCCGAAAGCGGGCTTAATCTCCATCGTATCCATCTGACGCAGCGTGAGGTTGGTAAGGCCGAGCGCGGCCGCCGCTGCCTGCCCTTGGAGGATGGGACGGGAGGCAAGGTCAATGCCGATGCACGTGCTGTGCGGAAGGCTGAAGGCAATGGGGATCAGGTTGGCGCTGTCACCGCATCCGATCTCCAGCACGCGGCACGTCTCAATCGACGCGGGCGTCATTCCGAAAAGCCGAGCGTGGGTTGCCAGGCGGTCCGGGTGCGCGTGGTGGAAAGAAATTCCAGGATAAAGCACGCGGTCGTAAGCGCCCCCCGTGGACGGTGCGTTTGCGGATATTGAACTCCCCATGAAGGCCCTTTCTGCGGTGGAAGCATATCACGAATGCGCGTCCATAACCGCGCGTGCTTTGCCCGGGCGAATTTTAGCGAGAGGCGCTGTTAAGACGAGACAACGGCCTGGCGCCCTCTTCCGGTTTCACAGGACGCAGCATGTCGAAGCGGTCGTGAGTGCGGACATAAGTGGGGCCGCCCATGCGGCCGATGGCGTTCAGCTTGTCCGGATCGATTTTGTAACCGTCCAGGAGATCTTCCTGAACGTGGAACCGCACAACCTCGCCCAAAACCAGAGAGCCGCCCAGAGGCTCGTCGCTGACCTGCACCACCTGACGCAGGCGGCACTCCATCTGAATGCGGCTTTCGGCTACGCGCGGTGGCCGGACCAGGTCGCTCGCTAGCGGCGTGAGCCCGGAAAGGGCAAACTCGTCCACTTCGGGCGGCGCATCCAGAGAGCAGGCGTTCATCCGCTCGCCAAAGTCTTCGGAGACGATGTTCACCACAAATTCGCCGGTGGCGACGACATTGCGCAATGTGTCCTTGTGAGGAAACGGGCCGGAACGTACCGCGGCGCAGAAGCAAACCACCGGCGGGTTGGTGCTACAGCCCGTAAAATAGCTGAAGGGCGCCAGGTTTCGCACGCCCGCGGCATCCACCGTAGAGACAAACGCGATGGGCCGCGGCACGATGGCTCCGATCATCAGTTTGTAAATATCCGCCGGCCGGTGTTCCGCAGGGTCAATGGTTCGCATCGTTTCTCCGTAGTTATTGGATGTTACCAGTGAATCCGCCGGTTCTCGCAGGATAATTTTGTTCTGAGCTTCAAGTTGCCAAAAGCATGCTTGGCGCTCGTTGAAAACGGGCGGCGCGGTCATCCTGAGGAGCCAGGGCGACGAAGGATCACTGCATTTGCTTGATTTTTCAAATGCCGGGATGCTTCGCTAGGCTCAGCATGACATGACCCGAAGTGCTTTTTCAGCCCCCTGTCAGAACAAATTGACCGTGGCCGGCTCTGGCCTCGCTCTCAGCGAGCAGCGCTTCAGACAGATCCGGCTTGTATCAATGACGGTGGACTGCCTTGTCGTGCTCCAGGACGATGTGGATTTGAGGGCACAGACCGCGCTTGGGTCACGAATGCGCCACTCGGAGGGCCGGGGATCAGGGATCAACTGCGACACTTTCGTCGGGCAAGATTCTTTTTCGTCTTACTGGGCCATTGGGCCACTTGAGAACAAGTTCGACCGGCAAAGGCTCCGTTCCGAGCAGCCTGAGCGGTTCTCCGGTCGCGCTGGTGTTGACGCGGACTGTGCCCTCCACGGTGAGCTTTCTTTTGCCGGCGACCGCCAACTCGGACACCTGTTTGCCGTTCTCGGTCCTGACAGTCAATTGCGCGTCACCATGTTTCGTTGGCAGCGAAAAGCTCGACCGGTTTGCATTCCCCGGCAGACGGCAGTTCCATTGGAGTATGTTCCCCGCCTGATGGACTCCGTAGAGCCGCGAAAAGAAGTCCACAAGGAGGAGCATGGCAGGCGAATATGCGTAGCCGGTGGTGAATTCTCCTGTCCACGGATTCACTTGCTGTTCGAATCCGGAAGCTGCCGTCATCGCGTGAACCCACGCCTGCATGAGTTGCGTGAGATCGGCTGTTTTCCCGTAGTATTCCATCCACCGTGGAGCACGTAAGGCGGTCAGCACCTGGCTCGGCCCGCCCCAACAATCCGCAGGCATCGCGTGATCGAAAGCAGGATCGGAAACCGCGACGGAAGGGAAGGGGTAGGGCGTCCAAAACTCATTCGGATGATGAATGTGCCGCCGGTAGATGTCATCGAAGAGATGTTGGTCCACCACGCGCTCGCCCAGGACCACAATCAGCTCGACACAAAGAATGCGAACCAACCGGTTTCTGGCATCGCGGTCGTAGAAGCAAACATCCTCCGGATCGAAGCACCACTTCATGATCGCGCGACGGATTCCCGCAGCCATTTCTTCCCAACGCGCAGCTTCGCCGGGCTTGTTCAAACGTTTTGCCATGCGCGCGAGTGCGAGCCGCCCGCCGTAAACGGTGGCGGACAGGTCAGGAGCGAGATAGGGCAGCGCGCCAACCTTTGGGCACACTCGAGCGTCGTCGTTCGGGCACTTCCAAGGAAGACCCCGGAACCGAGGGCTCTTATCCTCGCCGGTATCGAAGCCACAAAATGCCTCGCAGAGACCGGTACCGCGCGTGTTGCGGTAACGCATGAGCCAACGATCCCAGGCGGAGCATGCGCGATAGGCCCGCACCAGCAATTCCTCATCCTGCAGCCTCTCGAAGAGTTCCAGAGCGGTTGCGGCGATGGGTACCACCATCTGAATCTGGCTTGACTCGATTCGGTCCACACGAACGCAGCATGGGAGATACCCGTCAGCCCGCTGAAGGTCGAAGAATACGAGGTGGTTATCGAGGGCCACGTCCGGACGAAAGGCTGAATAGAGAAGGCCCTCTTGCGGTCCCGATTCCAGCCATACTCCGGCGTAGGTGGCGCCTTCTTTGAGCACAGGACGTGGAAACCGGAAGACGAATCCCTGGTTGCGGGCGAGGCCGGCGACGGCAGCGTTATATTTCGCCTGGAGTGTCTGGTCGTCTGTATCGAATGTGGGTCGCGTAAAACCACGCCTGCCCGTTGCGGTGCGATGCGGGAAGGAGGACGGATGAATCAATAAAGACAACGCAGCAGCAAAATCCTGCTTCAGCGCCTGACGCCGGGTCAGACTCTTACTGCGATGGTTCAGCATAAGAATGGAGGTCTCATCGCCGTGTCCGAGGGGTTACATCCTGAGTGTCCAGGAAACTCTGTGGCCGGTCTGACGTGACAGATTCGGTTGCCGGCCATAACCGCTCAAATCCTATCCGCCATTCTGGCGTAGGACGCGATGGATATCGCGGCCATATTTCTCCACGAAATGGTTACCGATGCCAGGAATCGCGAGGAGTTCCTCCGTAGTCCGGGGACGGCGTACAGCTAACTCACGGAGTGTGCGGTCGGTGAAAACTCGAAATGCGGGGCAGCCGCACCTGCGCGCTTCGGTCAAGCGCCAGACGCGCAGCGCAGCTTCGAGGCGCGAATCGTCGTTTGGCGCCGAAGTTTTCGCTGCCCGAGCGACGGCTGTCAGAACCGGCGGCGCGGATTCCGGTTTCCGTTCGCGGCTCTTCGAAATTGCTGCACGCCTCTTTTTGGCGCGTCTGGCGGAAGGTGGCGCGCTATCCTTGACGAGCAGTGAAATTGCCGTCTTCTCGTTCACCTCAGCTTCCGCGGACGTGAGGCGCGCTTTGCGATATGGGATCGGACGGCCATCCTTCTCAAAGATTTCATCCGAGAGCTCCAACAAGCCCGCTCGCGCCATGGCGCCCAGAAGGTCTTCGAAGGCGTCGCGAGTGATCTGACCGTCCGGAAACAGCTCGCCATAGAGCTTTCCGGTTGATTTGCCATAACCCCCACTCAGGGCGGCAGCCACTTGAAGCATCATTTTGCGCTCTGCGTTGTTGGCGTTGCGAAAACGAAGCGTGCTCGTCTGGCCCGGGGCGCAAAAATCGCATATTCCGCAAGGCTTGTCGCCGTCTGCCAAGTCACCGAAATGGCGCACCAGGCTGGCCATGCGGCAATGGTGGCTTTCCGTAAACCGGATCATTTGCTCCAACTGCGCCATTTTCTGTTCAACCTGGATGCGATAAGTTTCGTGCCACCGCTCGCTTCCCCGGCTTACGTTCTCCGCGAAGTCCACGCCGGCGCCGCCATGCGTCCATAGCTTTTCTAGAGCCTTGTCAAAGACCTCCTCATCCACGCGAAGCTGGCGCTGGAGCGCTGCCTTCGGCTGAGGCTCGGTTCGGAGGAGGCGAAAGATCGCATCCAGCACAGTGACATCCGGATAATCCCGCTCGAAGAAATAATCGTGAGTGCGGCGGTCGGCGTAAGAGTGCATCAGAATGGCCCGGCTGGGCGCTCCATCACGTCCCGCGCGGCCGATTTCCTGGTAATAGGCTTCCAGGCTTCCCGGCAGGGCCACGTGAATCACGCTGCGGATATTCGGTTTGTCGACTCCCATGCCGAAGGCAATCGTGGCAACAATCACTTCGATTTTGCCCTCCAGAAATCCTTCCTGAACTTGCTGACGGTGCGCCGGGTCGAGACCTGCATGATAGGCTGCAGCGGAAAAGAGAGAGCTGAAATCCGCGGCCAAGCCTTCAGCTTGCCGGCGCGTCGGCGCGTAGACGATGGCCGGCCGGCGCGCCGGTTCGCGCAACAACTCGCTTACCTTTTCCGGCCGCTCGGAAGGCGGAAGTTCGACAACCTCGATGGCAATATTGGCGCGGCGGAAACCGTGAACGAAAAGCGCCGGGTCCACCAGCTTCAACTGCTCGGCGATATCCTTCTGAACGATGGGCGTGGCGGTCGCCGTGAGAGCGATCACAGGGGCGGGGCGAAGATGTGGCAGGTGCTCGCCCAACATGCGGTAGTCGGGCCGAAAATCGTGGCCCCATTGCGAGATGCAGTGCGCTTCGTCAATCGCGGCGAGGGATAACGGGCGCCGGCTGAGCATCTCTGGAAAGCCGGCCACGCGCAGCCGCTCGGGTGCAATGAAGAGGAACTGCAGCTTGCCGCTGAGGTAATCCAGGCATACCGAGCGCGCCTCGGAACGTGGCCGGCCGGAATGGATGCGGTCCGCCGCGCATCCGTGCTCCTTAAGCTTTGCCACCTGGTCTTCCATCAAAGCGATCAGCGGACTGATAACGAGCGTCGTGCCGCCCCGCGCAATGCCAGGCAGTTGGTAGCACAATGATTTGCCCGAGCCGGTGGGCATGACGAGCAGGACATCTCGCCCTTCAATGACCCCCTGGCACACGGCTTCCTGGTTCGGACGAAAAGATGAGAAACCGAAGGTGGAGCGCAGAAGGTCCTTAAGGCTACCGTTCGGAGCTGATGGCAGAGCGGCGGGACTGGCGAAGCTTTGCGGTGGTTTTGAGCTGGGCACTGCGGCAACCGGTACCACGGCCGGATGCTCCGGTCCGACTTTTCCGACAACCTCTTTGACGTAATTCTCAATGCCCTTCAGAAACAGTTCAAGCTTCGCCTTTCCATCCTGGATGCGTTTGAGATAGGCTTCCCACTGTCCGGTCATGACGGGGGTTTTCACTTCCGGGTGAACCACGTCGATCAGGTGAATGCCTTTTTCCGTCGCTTCCAGGTTTTTCGCTCGCCGCACCACGTATTCCCGCTTAAGGAGGACTTCAATGATGGCAGCGCGGGTGGCTGGAGTGCCCAAGCCGCATTCCTTCATGGCCTCTGATAGTTCCCGCTCATCCAGTGTTTTACCTGCCGTCTCCATGGCGGTAAGCAGTGTCGCTTCCGTGAATCTCCTGGGCGGACGAGTTTTCTTTTTCACGGCGTCTACGCCCATCAGGTCCTGCGGCTGATCCTCGGCCAGTCCCGCGGGCAATGCCTGGCCCGTTCCTGACTCTTCGCCACTTTCTTTCACCGGGCTGGCGCCTCGCTGGCCGATGACGTCCAGCACTTTCCAACCCTGCTGTTCCACCGCCGTGCCCGAGGCATGAAAGCGGTCGAGGACGCTGCCGTTCTCAATGGCGGTGATCACGGTTGTTACGGACCAGACGTAATCGGGTTGCCATGCACTGAGCAGGCGGCGGCAAACCAGATCATAGATTTGGCGCTCCTCGGCCGAAACGTTAGCGTTGGCGGGAGAGAGAGCGGTGGGAATGATCGCATGGTGATCGGTCACTTTGGAATCGTCAACGAACCGGCGCCCCAGCGTGCGCTCTCCCGTCCCCGGCGCGAGGTGTTCTCGATAAGGCCCTTCGATGTTCCGCACGATCCGCGCGAGCGTTTGCGCAACGTCTTGCGAAAGATACCGGCTATCGGTGCGGGGATAGCTCAAGAGTTTGTGAGTTTCATAGAGAGCCTGGGCAACGTCCAAGGTCTTCTGCGCGCTGAAGCCGAACAATCGGTTGGCGTGCCGCTGAAGCTCCGTGAGATCGTAGAGCAACGGCGGCGCCATGCGCATGGTCTGGGCCTTCACCGTTTCGATGGCCGCTTTGCCCGTTTTCGCCCGCTCGACGATCCGTGCGGCCTCTTCACCGTCAGCAGGCAATCGCATCGATTTCTGAAGTGAATCACCGGGAGACTCACCTTCCGGCTGCGGCCTGAACCACGTTCCCTTGTAAGACGCGCTTGCAGGCGTGGACGCAGGACGGAATTCGGCCACCACTTCAATGTAATCCTCCGGCACGAACCGGCGAATGGCGATCTCTCGCTCCACCAGCATCGCCAGAGTAGGGGTCTGCACTCGCCCGACGGAAAGCGCTTCGCGATAAGCCAAGGAGTAGACGCGCGACAGGTTGATGCCCACCAGCCAATCGGCGCGGCTCCGGCCTCGCGCGGCATCGGCCAGCGAATCGAATTCACTTGCGGGCCGGAGCCGCTTGAATGCCGTGCGAATCGCCTCCGGCGTGAGCGAGGAAATCCAGAGGCGGCTCACGGGTTTCTGGCATTGCGCCAGCTCGTAAATGTATCGGAAAATCAGCTCGCCTTCGCGGCCCGCATCCGTAGCGCACACGATACTTGAGACTCGTGGCGAGTTCAGAATTCGGTTGACGATCTCGAATTGCTCTTTCGTTTTTTCACAAACCACCAGCGGCCATCGCTCCGGCAAGAGAGGGAGCGTGTCGCGCCGCCACGCGCGCCATTCCGGGTCGATCTCAGAAGGTTCCGCCAGGGCCGCGAGGTGTCCCAGCGCCCATGTCACAACATAGCCGTTCCCGTGTAAATACCCATCGCCATGGCGCGTGGCGCCGAGTTCGCGGGCGATATCTCGCGCTACCGAAGGTTTTTCCGCGAGTACGGCGATGGTGGAAGGTTCCGAAACGGCCATCACCCTATTCTACGGGTTTCCAGGCTTGGGGGTGGGGGTTGTCATCAGGCGAACGAACAGGCGGTCGAATTTCGCCACGTTGACGCGAAATTGCACGTGAACCGGCTGAACGCCCGTGGTTGGCTTGTCCGCGGGCGTCCAAGTCAACGTGTTGCCATAACCGGCTCCGTGGCTGATGTCTACGTCTATATAGAGCGTCTTTTCTTCAGTGATGATGCTTGGATCGAGCCACGCGGCTGCGGCCAGTTCATCCCACATGTAATCCGGGTGCTGCTCGTTCACCTGCGCAAACTTGGCAAGATAGCGCGCCGCGGGAGTTTCGGATCGCTTGATCTGGCGAAGCATGGACTCGGTGAATCGCGTCTGAATCGAAACATCGACAGGAGTACAAGTGATGCGCGGCCAATGAGCCCGAAGCACAATGTGAGCAGCTTCCGGATCGAACCATAGATTGAATTCGTGCTGCGGACTGGTTGCAAATTCCGGATCGGTCGTATGCGGGTCAATGCTTCCGCCCATGAATACGAGTCCACGGGCGAGCCGCGCAAAATGAGGATCGAGAGACAACGCCAGCGCGAGGTTCGTCATAGGTCCGCCTTCGAAAATGGTCACTTGGTGAGGAAACTTGTGGACCATTTGAATCAGGAAATGGGCTGCGTCTTCGTGGAGCGGCATGATGTGTGGAACACCTTCGGCCAACGGCGGCACGAGGAACGGCGGATGAAACCTTGCAGGCGTCCACGCGCCCTGATATTCAATCCTTCCATACCGCTCCTGCCAGAGCTGCGTACCGGGCAGGGTGCGGACCAAAGGATAAACGGCGCCGGGGACCACGGGAATGTCCGGCCGGCCGGCGAGCTCGAGAAGACGCAGCGCGTGTGCGACTTCCTCATCTCTCCATTGATCTCCGGTCACAACGGTGATACCCAGCGGCTGAATTCTGCGAGACTGGATGAGAACCAGGACAGCTTGCAAGTCCGTGCCCGCGGGACCTGCCGTGTCTTCGTCAATGACGATTTTGCGCAGTGGGTTCGCACTTGCCTTCGCGCGCGCGAAGCCGAGCACCGTCAAAACGAGTGCCAGGCAGAAAATAGCTCTCGTTGCCATAGGTCTCGCTTCTCCGAAATTCCGTTCCAGTCGGTCAACGACCGCCAATTCCGCCCTTTTTGGGACAACTGGAGGCTCGGGACACCTTATTGTAATAGTGACACAGCATGGATCCGAGTCCGGAGCGGTGTCCACTCCAGTGTGCCATACTGCGAGGAAAGCTTCGTGGTAGAGAGAGATGATATGAACCCAAGCCTGGCATTGTTCACATGATCTTCGATGACGATCCCGCTTGGGGAGCGTTGCTGGATCACCTGCACGTCGCGTATCAACTGAAGCGGAAAGGCATCGGGCGTGCGTTAATGCGGGAGGCTGCGCTCCGGCTCGTTCAAAGCGGGGCGCTGCGTTTCTATCTTTGGGTTCTGGATCAGAACATCACGGCGCAGAAATTATCGAGAAAGTTAGAATGGAAGCAGGCAAAATGAGCAATGGGTCTTGATTTCGGAGCGGACGCTGAATCAAACAAGAAATAAGCCCGGAACACTGAAAGGCCCAACCAACGATGCTAGGCCTTGACTCACGAGTGGCGCGCTATACGTGGACCGTGGTTGCAATTTTTGCGGTCATCGCGTTGGCATATAAGATTCGAGACACCCTCTTTACCTTCCTGATCGCCCTCTTCTTCGCCTATCTGCTTTGGCCCTTGCTTCAGTACCTTGACAGGCATTTGCCCGGACGGTCACGGGCGCCCGCATTGGCGATCGTATACGCTCTCTTAGTCGGCCTGCTGGCGCTGGCGTCTTTTGAGGTTGGAACCAGAGTGGTTGCCGAAGCTAACAATCTGGCCGGCCGGCTCCCGGAAATCCTATCAAAATTGAAGGAGGCGACTCCGAAGGCGGCCTTGCCTTTGCGGTTGGAGTCAGCAAGGCAATTCCTTTTGTCTGAAGCAAAGACGCAGGTGATGGAACACTCAAAGCAGTTTGTCGATTTCATTCCGCAGTTGGCGGTCAAGGCGGTGGCCGCGGCCCGCGTGCTGCTTTTCGTGATCTTGGTTCCAATTCTCAGCTTCTTTATCCTTAAGGATCGATCCGAGATTGGCGAATTCTTCGTTTCCATGGCGCCCGCAGGGCCGTGGCGCGCCGAACTTCGGAATATTGGCGCGGACTTGCAAATGCTGCTTTCGCAGTACATGCGAGCTCTCGTCCTGCTTGCCGGAATCGCCTTCGTCGCCTATGGCATGATCTTATCCATCCTGAAAGTACCCTACGCCATTCTGTTGGCGGCCATCGGGTTTCCGCTTGAATTCATTCCGATCGTAGGCCCGCTCGCCGCCTTCGCAATGATCATTCTGGTTCCGGCTTTCAGTGGCTACGTTCACCTTTTATGGGTCGGGCTGCTGATTGCCACCTTCCGAATCGTTCAGGACTATATGATTTCTCCGCGGATCATGAGCTCGGGATTCAAACTGCATCCCCTCGTGGTCATTTTTGGCGTGCTGGCAGGAGCGGAGATTGCCGGTGTTTTGGGCGCCTTCATTTCCGTGCCAGTCCTTGCCTTCCTTCGCATTGTCTATCTTCGGCTGCGCCGCCGAAGCCATGATGTTGTCACTCAGGCTACGACCACTCACAACCATTGAGCGATCACGAAGACGGCGACCGGGATGCGCGATCCGCAAGATGTGAGGTATGTGCCGGAGATGCTGGCTCACAAGATTCAATGAGCCGGTAACTGAGCCTGCGTCAACGAGGCGATCGGGTGGATTTTGTGCCGGAATTTGGATACACTCAGGCTGGCTTGCGCCGCGGCGCGGCAGGAGAGGCCATGGTGCGAATGCCGTTGAGACCGGTTTGGCAGATCGCGATTGCGTTGCTACTTGGCGCTGCCGGCGTCGCGGCTCAGGGACCTCCGAAAGCGCTGGACGTACTGGCGGGCGTAGGGCAATCGTACTCCGCCGTTACCACCTTCCATGGCGAAGGAACCATGCAAATGGAAACCAGCTCTGGCGGCATGCGCCAAACCCTACAGATAGGGCTCGTTCTTGACCTGAAAATGCCGCGGGCGATGCGGGTGGAAATGAACAGCGCAGTGTCGAAGTCACTCCTCATTTCGGATGGACAGAACACTTGGCTCTACATGCCCACCCTCAACATCTATTCCAAGATCGAAGCGCCCGCGAATTCGACGGGCCAGAACGCCCAGACCAAGCCCTATGACGTGCTGGCCAAGTATAGAAACCTGGCCAGCCGAGTGCGGCAAGCCCAGATTGTACGTACCGAAACGCTCACGGTGAACGGAAAACCGGCCAACTGCTGGGTGGTTCACGTGGATTTTGAGCCCACCCAGGCTACCGGCCCGCTTACGAATCGCCTTAACGTTCAGGTCCAGTCGAGCGTGGGGACCCTGTGGGTCGAAGAGGCAAACAACTGGGTTGTCCGTGAGGACGCCGATACCCGGATGCTCGTCTCCGGTTCTCCAGGCGAAATTACGCAGTCGCTCACTTTCGAAAAAATCAGCATGAACCCGCCAATCAGCGACGCTTTGTTCACTTTCTCGCCTCCGAGCGGCGCTCACGAATTGGACCTCTCGAAGATTCTGTCGAATTCGGCGCCTACTCAATAATGACAGGACTTCACTGACTGCATCGCCCGCCCCTGAGCTCGGCGTCGCCGGGGCATGATGAGGTAGTAGAATATTCGTATCCCTGAGTCGGCGAGGAAAGCTATGACGGAATTGTTAGTCCTTTATTACAGCATGTACGGGCACATTGAAACATTGGCAATGGCCGAAGCTGAAGGGGCGCGCTCTGTGGATGGCGTCAACGTGACCGTAAAGCGCGTGCCGGAGATTATGTCGGAAGAGACCGCGCGAAAGGCCGGGGCGAAGTTGAATCAGGAAGCCCCCGTCGCCGCGCCCGATGAGCTTGCGAACTACAACTCCATCATCTTTGGCACTCCCACGCGGTTTGGAAACATGTGCGCCCAAATGCGCAACTTCCTCGATCAGACCGGAAAGCTTTGGTTCAGTGGCGCGCTGGTCGGAAAAGTAGCCAGTGTTTTTACCTCGACGGCCACTCAGCACGGCGGGCAGGAAACCACCATCACCTCGTTTCACAGCACACTCCTGCATCACGGGATGGTGATTGTCGGTGTCCCGTACTCCAATCAGCGGCTTCTGAGCATGGATGAAATTACGGGCGGCTCTCCTTACGGCGCCTCAACTCTTGCCGGCGGCGACGGTCGCCGCCAGCCGAGCGCGAACGAGTTGGCCATTGCCCGATTTCAAGGTGAGCATGTGGCGAAGATTGCGAAAAAACTATCGGCATGACGCACAGATCGCCACGTTTTGTAAGGGACGTGAATCCCTGGCCCAGTGTGTCCATCCGCGGCCGGAACAGTTTTATTTCTGGGTGAAAGAAGTCGGAGGCCGGCTATGAAACGATGTTTTTATTTTTTCGCACTCCTGATGGCGCCGTTGCTTGCGTTCGGAGGGACAACGTCTTCGCAGGCGGGGCCGAATCCGTTGATTCAGGAATTGAAGAGCGCGAATGCCAACATTCGCGCCCGGGCGGCTCGCGACCTTGGAAATTCCGGAGACGTTTCGGCAGTCCCAGCGCTCGCGGCGTCCCTGAACGACCCAAGTACGCACGTGCGCAGTGAAGTCATCGTGGCGCTTGAGAAGCTGCACACTCTGGCGGCGCAGAGTGCTCTGTTGAAGGCCACCGAAGATACGGACCCCGGTGTTCGTGAGTTGGCCGTGGAAGCTGTGGTGGGGTGGTACACGGGCGAAGTGCCGGCGCTGGGCTTCAAGAGCCACGTGGCGACGAGTTACCACCAGGCGATGGGATGGTTCCAGGGCAACGCGAACAGCACCGTCGGGGGCGCGGGACTCAGCCCGGAGGTGATTAACGCGCTCGAGACCGCGATGATGGACACTCGCTCAATCCAAGCGGCGCGGCGGGCGGCCTGGGGACTGGGAGTTCTGCGCGCACGCGCCGCTGTTCCAGACCTTATCAAGGCTGCGCACTCTGATGATGACGCGCTTGCCTGCAATTCTCTCAATGCACTGGCCAAGATCCAGGACATTACGGCGGGCCCACAGATTGTCGATCTGCTCGATTCCGCGAGTAACCCGGTCAAGCAAACCGCCGCGGTGACGGTGGGAGTGCTTCGCACCAAGACGGCGGTACCGAAATTGGAGGACGTTTACAAAAACGACGCCAACGATAATAACCGGCGCGCTGCGCTCGACGGGCTCGCGTACACTGGAGACCCTTCGGCTTATCCGATCTTCCTGCAGGCGCTTTCGAGTAAGGACGCAAAAGAGCGTACTTACGCCGCGGAAGGGCTGGCCCGGGCAGGGAACAGCCAAGCCCTACCCGCGCTTCAGAAAAGGATGGTCGTGGAAAAGAAGGAAAGCGTCAAGCTGGCGATCGAGTTCGCGGAAACCTCCCTGGGCGAGCAACAGCGCTTGTCCGATCTTGTCAACGCGCTTTCTTCGCGCTCGTATGGCGATGTGGCGCAGAGTTATCTGATCGAGCTGACGCGAAAGAAGCCTCTGCTTCAGGCGCTCTGCACTCATCTGAACGACCGGAATGCCACCGTTCGACTAAGGCTTTGCAACGTCCTGGCCGTATCGGGCGACACGTCAACCCTTGCGAGGCTCCAACCCCTGACGCGGGACGGCAACGGTGACGTCGCAGCAGCGGCGCTGCACGCCACTCAGGACATTCGGGCAAGAATGGAATAGGCGTTTGCAATGGCGGGCGCAGTGATGAGCTCAGGATGAATCAAGTGGGCAAGAATCTCGAGGCTATCGACGAGGCGCGGCCCGGGACGGCTGAAGAAATGCGATGCGTCCGTGGCGAAAACCCGGCCGGCGCGGAACGCCGGAAGGCTCAACGCCCCTTCGAATTTTGCCAGAATCTCTCCCTCTTGCTCCGTGCGGCGTAAGTCAAATCCGCAGCAGGTGAGGACCATCACTTCGGGAGCAAACTCCAGCACGCGCTTCCATTCGATGCGGCAGGAAGGACGATGAGCCACGGCCAGGTCATCCTGGCCGCCCGCCGCTTCCACCAGTTCCTTCATCCAATGCCCGCCGCAATAGGGTGGATCAACCCACTCCAGGCAGAACACCCTGGGACGCGATGCATGTTTTGTTGCCTCGCGTACTGCGGCCACGCGTCGATCGAGTGAGCGCAGGAGCGCATCCGCAGCGGGCTCGCTCCCGATGGCTTCCGCGACCACGCGGATGGATTCGAAAACATCTTTCACTGAGCGCGGCTCAAGATTCATCACGCGGGGGTGAGAAGGCAGGCTTTCGGCGGCCTTCTGGACGCGATCGTAAGAGACCGCGCAAACGTCGCAAAGCCGCTGGGTAAGGATCAGGTCCGGCTTGAGGGACTCGAGGAGTTTCAGGTCGAGCTCATACAGCGAGCCTTCATTTTGAAGCACCGCGCTGACTTGAGCGTCTATCTCGCCGCTGGAGGCGCTGGCCGGAATCAGGCTGCGGGTAACCTTGGGAATCCGGCAGACGTCCGGAGGAAAATCGCACTCGTGCGTGACGCCCACTAACTCCTGCCCTCGCCCGAGTGCGAACACCATTTCCGTGGCGCTCGGCAAAAGAGAGCAAATTCGCACGGGACGTGACCTCAGTGAGCGCCGGCTTGCACTGCCCGCATCCGGCGCTGGATGACCCAGTGATACGTGCCAAACATGAGAGCGCTGAATGCCAGATCACCCACCAGCGCATTGCCATAAAAAGGCAGGCCGGCCGCATAGCAGGCCGTGATCCCGGCAAAATTGTGAGGATACAGGTTCGTGCTTCCCCACCACCAACCGAAATTGGTGAACAGGAAGAACAGCGTGGAACCTGCCACCGATGCTCCGCCGATTTTAAGCCAATTGAATTTGCCGCGAAGCGTCCATCCAAGCAGGCCGACGAGAAGAAAACCTGTCCATGTGACGGGGCTGAACCATGCGTAGTTGCCGTGGTAGAGGATCAAATCGACGGCGTAGTCGCTCACGAGCAAGGCAACCAGCGGTACCAGAAGCGACATCTTCTTGCTCTTGAATGTGGCGCCGCTAAAGAGGAACATCGCTCCCAGCGGAGTCGCATTCCACGGGTGGGGAATCAGCCGGAACAACACTGCACCCACAACGTACAGGTATAAGGTCATGGTCTTCTCGCTCCTTGGAAAACAAGTATAACGGAAAAGGCTAGCCGGTTGCAGCGAAAAATGATTGTGGATTGCCGAGGTTGACACGCTCGATTCAGAGCCCATATTCTCAGGTGTGGGTCTTAGCTTCCGCTCGTGTGCGCCCTACGGGCGCGGCCTGGCATTCTTGTTCTTTGTCACGACCCTCGGTGCTCCTGGCGCGGCCGCCCGCTATAGGTTTCTCCACGGAACCACCGATAATCGCGTTGCAACTTCCGTCCTGAGAAGCCTCCTATCAACCAGCCTGGGCAGGACTCTGCCGAAGGTCCGTTACCGCGTGATGCTTCTTGAACGCGCGGAAGCCAATGCGTATTCCACCGGCGACGGAACGATCGCCATTACGACGGGGTTGCTTCCCGTTTTTCAGGGAGACCGCGGGGTGTGGGCAGCGGTGATTGGGCACGAGCTTGGCCACGTCCTGCTGGCGCATCCGGAATGTGTGCGGCAGTTTCGAAGCGTCTTGGCGGAAGCATACGTCAAGGCGAGCGCGGGTGGAACGGAGCAGGCGCCTAAAAACCTCGTTCAGTCCTCCGTGGGACAAGGAGTTTTTCGCTTGAAGGGCTCGCATGGGATCGAATACCAGGCGGATTTTATCGGCATGATGCTCATGGCGGAGGCCGGATATCAGCCGGAATATACTCTGATTCTCGAACAGCGCCTGCTTTATGGTTTGGGCAGCCAGCCGGAATTCCTGGCCATGCTCACTCATCATCCGCGGATGGAATTAAGAGAAGATCGAACGCGGAAATCGATGGATGCGGCATCCGCGATTTTCCGCGCCTATTGGCCGGACGTTGCCCAATCACCTGGCGGGAATCTGCCGCCGTACGGCGAGATCGGCGCGTGGACGGTTCGTGAAACTGACGGAGGAAATGCGCTGGTTTTTGAAGTTCCGGTTCAGTTCCACCGGGCGGCAGGAATGCAGGTTCGGGTGGCGGCGTTTTTCTTGTATCACGAACGTCGCGTGCGTGCTGCGACAGCGCAAAATCGCGCCATCGACGGCTCATTGGTGGTGAATGCCTTCTTCAAGGGCGCGGTGAACGGATCGGACGCGGTCACGCTCGAGACTCCCGCTCGCGCCTTGGCCACTCGCCATCGCGCGCTGCAAGCGGTGGTAGCGCTCATGGCCGGCAGCCGGATGATCGCGGTAGCCTCACGCCGCATCAAACTACGAGGGGGCGTCGCGCGTTGACGCATGATAGTGCCTATGTTACGTTCAGGTGGTATGCGGCGTTTGATCCCAAAGTTACCGAGGAGGTTGGTTGGACTACGCTCTGCTTCTCCTGTTTCAGGGTGAGATTGGAAAGCTGTTTCTCAATATCGGTCTCGTTCCCTGGATCGATCTGCTTATCCTGCTGTTGTTCTCGATTTTTTCCTGGGCCATCATCTTCAAAAAACACCGATCGTTCAAATCGGCGCGCCGGGAGTCTCAGCAGTTTCTTCGAATCTTTCACGAAAGCAAAAAACTTTCGGAGATCCGCGCCGTGGCGGAGCGGATGGAGGCAAGTCCGTTACCCGGCGTTTTCCTCAGCGGCTATCGCGAGATTGAAGGCCAGGCAGTATACACGGAGAATCCCGGAAAGCCGCGAATTCGCAGCCTGGAGTCAGTGCACCGCGCGCTGCAGATTTCCAGTTCCGACGAATTGACGCGCATGGAGAGCCTGCTGAGCTGGCTGGGAACGGTCGGCGCCGTGAGCCCTTTCATCGGGCTTTTTGGAACCGTGTGGGGCATTATCGATGCGTTCAACGGCTTGGGGATGGCCAGCACGGCGTCGCTGCAGAGTGTTGCGCCGGGAATTGCGGAGGCATTGGTGACGACAGCAGGGGGCTTGTTTGCCGCAATTCCCGCCGTGATTGCTTACAACCATTATCTTCAGCGGGTGAAAGAACTCGGTGGCGACCTGGACAAGTTCTCGCTGGAATTTCTGAACATGACGGAGCGGTATTTTACATAGGAGCCATCAGCTTTCAGCCGCCTGCGATGAGTCATCCGCAAACCTCGCGTCGGCTCTTGTTTGCTGATGGCTGACTGCTGTTGGCGATACCCGATATCTGAAAGCGGATTCCTTACTTCATGGCCTTCACCACGCACAAAGGAACGACCCAGACCTCGTTGTCTGAGATCAACATCACTCCTCTCGTGGACGTGGTGCTGGTGCTGCTGGTGATCTTCATGCTCACGGCGCCGATTCTTCAGTCGGGAATCGAAGTGAATCTTCCGAAGACGCGTACGGTGAAAGCGGTGCGGAGCGAAAAGGTCGTCATCACGATCACAAAAGATGAGACGCTTTATGTGGGAAATAATCCGGTGAACATCCACGCGTTGGGAGACATCGTGAAACAGAAGCTTGGCGGAGACACGAACACCCCGGTTTATCTTCGCGCCGATCAGGCGGTTCCGTTCGGCGTGTTCGCTCAAGTGATGGACGTACTCGAGCAGGCGAAAGTAACCAACGTGAGCGTGGTCACCCGGCCAATCCGGGGCAGGTGAAAGAAAGTGAGCGTTTCGCTTGCGGTCAGACGGCAGGATGAGCTTCGCGGGTCGCTGGTGGCTTCCGTCTTGTTTCATGTGGCGCTTGGCCTCGGTGGCGTCGCGTATGTTTTTATCGGTTTGCGAAGTGGCGCGGGCTGGGGTGACATCCAGGGAGGAGCCATTCGGGTGAACACGGTCACCAGCCTTCCCGGAGTGCCGCTGCCTCATCCGCGTCTGCCGACACCCAGCACGGTGGTTACGGAAAACCCCGGACGCTATCACGCCGTTCAGCCTCAGCCGCCCGTCCTGCCTCCGCCCGACGCCATAAAGATTCCGCGATTCAAGGATTTTCAGAGGATCTACCCGCTCAGGCATAAGCCTCCCAAGCCCAAAGTGGCTTTGCTGCGGGAGCGGCAGCTCTTGGCGAATCCGAGAATTCAGAAGCATCCGCCAGTGAATCCGGAGAACGCAATTCCCACCGGCGGCGCGGGAACGCCCGCGATGCAGACCGGGCAAAAGTTCGCCGTTGCCAATACAACCGGCGGATTGATCTTCAACGGAGGAGCTTTCGGAGATCAGTACGGGTGGTACGTGCAAGCGGTGCGGGAGCGAATCAGCCAGAACTGGCTGCTTTCGATGCTCGATCCCAGCATCACGCAGGCTCGCCGTGTCTATGTGGAATTCGATATCCTTCGCGATGGCACGATTTCCGGCCTGCACGTGACTGAATCGAGCGGTTATGCTGAAGTGGACCGCACCGCGTTGCGCGCGGTTTTGGCGTCCAATCCATTGCCGGCGCTTCCCCCCGCCTACCATGGAAACAACGTGCACGTGATCTTTTATTTCGATTATCGCCGATAAGGACGGCGGTCGCGGCGCGAGCCGTCCTTGCGGAGAAACCCCATGATACCGACGGTGATGAAAATTATGAAACGCAGAACGTTTACATTTCTGATATCGGCGGCGCTCGCTGCCACTTTCGGCCTGGCGCAGAGCCTTTGGGCTCAGGGCCAATTTGAAACGGGGATCAGGCACGGAAACCAGGCCATCCGTATTGCCGTCCCTGATTTTCCTTCGCAGGCCACCGATCCCACCGTGTTGCGCTTCACGCAGGAGTTTAACCAGGTCTTGTGGAACGACCTTCACTACGCCGGCATTTTCCAGATGGTCAGCAAGAGTTTTTATCCGGAAAAAACACCCACGGATCCCGGCAGCGTGGTATTCGACGATTGGACGGTGTCGCCCGTTTCGGCGCAGTTTCTGGCTTTTGGAAATACCGCGTATATCAACGGCAACTTTGTCGTCACGGCGTATCTTTACGACGTGAAGACCCCGGCCAATCCCGAGGTTTTGGGCAAGCGCTATATCGCCACGCTCAACGAGGTTTCGACGCGCGATACGGCGCATACGTTTGCGAATGAAATCATCGAGCAGCTTGGTGGAGGCATTCCGGGCATCTGCCTCACCCAGCTCGCCTTCGTGAGCAACCGGACCGGCCATCCGGAAATCTGGGTGACGGATTACGACGGTTTCAATCCGCATCCCGTTACGAGCTACGGCTCGCTGGAATTAACGCCGGCGTGGTCGTCCGACGATACAAAGCTGGCCTTCACCAGCTACGTGAGCGGCACGCCACAGATCACGATTTATTCCTTCATTACCCATCGTCTGATGCCCTTTCCGCACTTTAAGGGTTTGAACACGACGCCGGCGTGGTCTCCGGACGGCAAGAAGATTTCTTTTTGCTCGAGCATGAGCGGTAATCCGGAAATCTACGTGGCGAACGTCGACGGGACCGGACTTCAGCGCCTCACGTTTGGCGCCAGCCCGTCAACCATTAATATCTCGCCCGCATGGAATCCCAAAACCGGCAATCAGGTGGCGTTTGTCTCGAACCGCAGCGGCAGTCCGCAGATTTACACGATGAGCGCGGACGGCACGAATGTCACCCGCATCCTCACCGCCGGCGGCGATGCGGACGCTCCGACTTGGTCCCCGAACGGAATGTTCATTGCGTTCACTTGGGCCGTCAGAGAAACGGGGAATTTCGATATTTATTTAGCCAATGTCGGCACGGGACAAATCACCCAGCTTACGCATAACTCCGGAAGCAACGACCGCCCGTGGTGGGCCCCCGACGGCCGGCACATTGTCTTCCAGTCGAGCCGCAGCGGCAAAAGGGAGATTTGGGAGATGCTGGCCGATGGCACGGAGCAGCGTCAGCTTACGCACAAAGGGTCCAACTGGGATCCGAGCTGGTCGAATTGAGTGAGGCGGATTCCCACCGCCGGTAGCATAAAACGGATTTGTTTTCTTCGATTTTCATGTTAGTATATATATCCCTAAACGTAAGGTACCCTTCGAGCGCGAAGCGTTTTAGCCCGTGCGTTCCGCCACGCGGGGGAAGCAAGTCCCGAAATCTATTGATTTCAACCTAGTATCCAAGAATTCACTACCGGCGTAGGAGGAAAATGATGGCAGACAGAAAAAGGTTGCTGGCTGTATTAGTGGGTTTGTTGGGAGTGATTCTATTGGCAGGAGCGTGCCACAAGAAGAAGATTGTAGCTCCGCCGCCGCCGACACCACCCCCGAAACCGGCCGCGCCGACAGTATCGATCTCGGCCGAGCCCAGCACCATTGAGCAGGGCCAATCGTCCACATTGAGTTGGACTTCGACAGGTGCAACGAGCGCAGACGTCGAGCCTACGGTAGGTTCCGTTCAGGTTCAGGGCTCGACCAGCGTTTCCCCGAGTGATTCCACCACGTATACGATTACTGTAACGGGGCCTGGTGGCACCGCGAGTGACTCGGCGAGAGTGACCGTTACGACGCCGCCACCGCCGCC
This sequence comes from Terriglobia bacterium, assembly GCA_030041095.1. Classification (GTDB taxonomy): domain Bacteria; phylum Acidobacteriota; class Terriglobia; order UBA7540; family UBA7540; genus JASHON01. Next base: position 22,014 of record JASHON010000007.1, on the reverse strand, counting down.
GCCTCCTGCGCCTCCAGCAGTGTCGGAAGAACAACTCTTCAACGAAAACGTCCAGCAGGGGTATTTTGACTTTGACAAGTCAAATATTCGTCCGGATGCGGCGGATGCCTTGGAGCACGATGCCGCGTTCCTCAAAGCGCATCCGGATATTAACTTCACCATCGAAGGCCACTGCGACGAGCGCGGAAGCGAACAGTACAACCTGGGTCTGGGTGACCGCCGCGCAAACTCTGCGAAGAACTTCCTGGTGAATCTCGGCATCTCCGCAGACCGGATTACCACGATTTCCTACGGTAAGGATCGTCCGTTCTGCACTGATCACACCGAATCCTGCTGGCAGAGGAACCGCACCGCCCATCTCGTTTACGGTACGGAGTCTCAGTAGCCATACAAAGAACGGGCAGAGGAGCCTTGGCTCCTCTGCCCGTTGCAATTCCTCAAGCGCTCATTCTTTGGTCCAATTACAGCTTGCTTCCATGGCGATGCGGAAGTGTGCATCGAAGCTGTGGTAAACTGGAGCCGGAGGCGGAGGTGCGGATGGTGATGAGAAGATATGCGCTTCAAGGCGCGCTCCTGGCTGCGTGCCTTGCCTTTTTCACGCAATCAGGCCTTGGCGTCAGCAAAGAAATGATCCAGATGATGACTCAACTGGATAACCTGCAGCAACAGGTCATGAATCTGCAAAATACGGTCGCAACCCAGACGGCCATACTCAAAACGCTGGTCCAGCAGGCAAACCAAAGCTTGGCGGAAATGAAAACGACGATTGGCAAAATGAGGGATGCGCAGGAGAAAAGTCTGGCAAACTCCAGCAATCAGATCGATAGCCTCTCCGGACAGGTTCAGCAGCTTTCGGCCAGTCTCGACGAGGCCAAAGGTGAAATCGGCAAGCTGGGCGCTCAACTGGCCCAGACTCAGAAGATGATGCAAACTCTGAACGCGCCTCAGCCGGCCCCGCAAGGAACTGCCGGCAGCGCCCCCGCAGGAACGTCCGCGGCTGGAAACCCGCCGGCGAATGATGGCGCCAATCAGCAGGATGCCGGTGTTCAGGCCCCGAATCCTCAAGTGCTCTATGACTCTGCCTACGCCGATTACACCCAGGGCCAGTATCCGCTCGCCATCCAGGGATTCCGGCAATACGTTCAGGTTTACGGTGACACCGATCTTGCCTCGAACGCTCAGTTCTATATTGGTGATTCCTATTTCCTCGAGAAGCAGTACCAGCAAGCCCTCAAAGAATTTGATGCGTGCATCCAAAACTATCCCAATGGGAACAAGGCAGCGGCAGCCCTTTTGAAGAAAGGGTACTCGCAGCTTGCCCTGGGACAAAAGACGTCGGCAGAACAAGAGCTGGCCTTGGTCATCCGCAATTATCCGGGAACGCATGAAGCAGACTTGGCGCGCGAGCGTCTGCGAAGCTTGAGAGAGCAGACCAGGCCGTAGAGGCAGCGGCGGGGGTTAAAGTGCGATGTCAGGAACAGTGAACCGAGTGACGTTGATCGGCCGGTTGGGGAAAGATCCCGAACTCAAATACACCAACAACGGAACTCCGGTCGCCAAGTTTACCTTGGCCACAGATGAGGTGTTCAAAGACCGCGCGGGCGAGCAGCAGCGCCATACGGAGTGGCATAACATTGTGGCCTGGAGCCGCCTGGCGGAGATTTGCGGCGAGTACCTGACCAAGGGCAAGCTGGTTTATATTGAAGGCAGCATTCGCAGCCGCCAGTGGGAAGATCAAAGTGGCAACAAGCGCACGGCGTATGAAATCATCGCCCGGGATATGAAGATGCTCGGCTCGCGCGCAGAGTCGGAGCGCGACGCAGGCGCAGCAGCCGAGCGTGTGCGCCCCGCGGCTCCGATGGCGCAGGGCTCCGGTGAAGAGATCGACGCTTCTTCGGATCCTCCTCAGCCTCCGTCATCCGTAATGACGGACGAAGACGTTCCCTTCTAGCTTCGGAGAAAATTTTGAAATTTTGAATCCGGCTTGACAGCGAGCCATTCATTTAGTATGTTC
>JASHON010000007.1:0-17500 GCA_030041095.1 Terriglobia bacterium | reverse complement strand
TTCGACGACGAGTGGAGGCCGCGGGTCGGCGATTACCGCGTGTTGTATGTGATCAACGATGCCGATCGGCGAGTGATGATAGCGCGCGTCGCCCATCGTCGCGAGGTCTATCGGTGACGCGACGGATCTTTTCGGTCAACAGCAAGGGTCAAGAGGCCGCGAGCCATCGCGGCCTTTTTGCTTTTGGTTGCGGTCATTCGTCGCCTGGTGATAACCTCGCTGCTGCATGGCAGTCTTGTCAGACTACGAAGGCCGACCTGTTCGGCTGACCGATGAAAGGTGGCGACATATCGAGGAGCACCCGGAGATGATCGGATCTCGAAGCGCCGTCGCCGAAACGCTACGCGAGCCCGAGGCGGTCATCCAGTCAACGAGCGATCCCTTGGCGAGACTTTACTACCGCTTCTATCATCGTACAATGGTGGGTGGGAAACACCTTTGTGTTGTCGTGAAGGTCCGCCAGGATGACGCGTTCGTGGTTACGGCTTACCTCACAGACCGCGCGAAGAAAGGCATCGTCTTATGGCCGATAGAATTGTAAAGATGTGGTTTGACCCTGAGGCCGACTTCCTGGAAGTAACCTTCGAACAGAAGCCCGGATATTCGCGCCCCACTGACAATGATCAGGTGATGGAAAGGGTGGATGAGGACGGGAACGTCATTGGTTTTTCCATCTTACGCGTGAGCTCTCTGAAAAAGGCCCCGCTCGAAGTGGCGCTGCGATAGTTCTCAAACGAGCAAGTCCCAGGCAATGCAGAAGTTCTTGATTACAATCGAGGAAACCTGCACCGGCTATTCGGCCTACTCGCCCGATGTGCCGGGCTGCGTCTGCACTGGGCGCACCTGGGAAGATGTTGAGAGCAATATGCGCGAAGCCATCGAATTCCACCTCGAGGGGATGCGAAGCGAGGGCATGGAAGTCCCGCGGCCTCACACGTTCTCTACGTACATTGAAATCCCCGCGTAAAGCAGGCCGCAAGCAATCGGGCCCTTTTTCGCCCTGGGCCGGGTTTGCGCTCCCGTTCGGGTTTCGCGGTGCTACTATAGACTTGCTCAATGGGGCGAAATCGAAAAATCAGGGCGCGCATTGAGGGGTTGAGCCGGATAATTAAGGAGCACGAAGAGAAGATTAAAACTGAACGCGCAAAGGCCCATCCCAATCGCGAGCGAATTGCGGCCTGGGAGCAGGAGTTAGCCGGCTGGGAGGATCAGGTGGTCAGACTCAACAGGCGTTTGGAAAGAAAGTGGTGAGCGACGATGAGCACGAAAGTGGCCAAAGAGGAAGCCTTACTGGATACCGTAGAATGGGCGCTTGCCGAGGCTATTGAAGCCGCGAAGTCGCTCGAGGCACGGCGGGATAATCTCCAGGCGAACAAGCGCGGGAGTGACGCTTATTGGGAAACGTTGGCGGACATCGCGGTAGCTGCCGAGGTCTTGAAGGCCAAGCTTGAAACCTTGGTCCGCGCCACGGACGACGCGGAGGATGCCCTGCCCGGCGATTAAAACCGCTTCTCCACCAATCGTTGCCCGTTTTTTACTTCTGCTCGCACAAATCCTCTATCCTTGCGGCGGAGCGGGCTCAGGAGCTTTCAACCATGGGCATGTTCAAAATTCGAGTTCGGGTATCGAATCCCGCCGACCGTTCCCGGTTCTTCGATGAGGATTTCTGGGTGGATACTGGGACGCTCTATTCGTTTGTTCCGGAAGGGCGACTCAATGAGATCGGGATCAGCCCCGTGCGGGCGCGTGAGTTGATTCTAGCGGATGGCCGGCGCGATCGGCGTTTACTGGGGGAGGCGGTGTTGACGATTCCTCAACTGGAAGAATCGCTGACGTGTCCTGTGATTTTCGCTCCGCCCGATTCACTTTACCTGATCGGAGCCACGGCGCTTGAAAATTTCGGCGTGCAGGCAGATTCAACGATCCGGCAGCTACGACCGATCGCCTCCGCCACAAGTTAAGGCTGCGCTGGGTTCTCGGCTCCGGCCGTGAATGCTTCCGGTGAAAAACTCCTACCAGTAATAATAATAAATCCTCAAACTAGCACTTTGTTGCTTGCAAGAATCTTTCGGATGGCATAGTCTAATTGCCGTCTTTCGAGCGGCACGGGGCGAGGGCAAGAGCGCACTGGCTCATCGAGTTGACGCGCCGCGCCTTGGGAGCCCGCGCGTGGGCGGATTCGCATCGGCAACCGATGAACTATGAGAGAAAAAAGGGTTGGAGCCTGGGCACTTGGCTGCTGGTTGCGCTGGTTGTCCTGGCGGCCAATGCGGCTTACCTTGCAGCGTTTTCCACGCCGGATCTCTTCTATGTATTGAACTCCCTGTTCCACCCGTTGCTTGGGGTGGTGCTAGCCGGGTTGTTCGTCCTATTCCTCAAGCGTCACCCCGAATTTCTAAAGACCCGCTCCGGCCTCATTTCAGCGCTTCTGCTCTCGCTGGCTGCGGGTTTCGGCGCCTACCTCATTTTCGTCGGAATGACGCATGCGCACACCGTTGCGCTTTATTTCCACGTCGGGTTTGCCATCAGCGGCCTCTTTTTTCTTCTCATTCGCCTCCGTGAAGGTTTCGAAATCGGTCAACCCCTGCCTCGTCTTCTCTCCAGCCGCTCTTGGCGCTATGCCGGCGTCGCTCTGGTTGCCGCACTGGTCTTTTATGGTGGAGTGGTCGTTTACCATCGCCTCGATCCTAACCCCGAGTACACCATCAAAAATCCGCTTACGGCTCCGCTGAGCATGTATCAAGAAGGCGGAGGCAAGAACAGCCTGCTCTTTCCCAGCTCAGCCCAGACCTCGAACGGCGGGACCATTCCCACCCAATTCTTTATGAAGGCGAAAAGTTGCGAGCCGTGCCATTCCGATATCTATCATCAATGGTACGCCTCCATGCACCATTACTCGTCCTTCAACGACCAATGGTATCGGAAATCGATCGAGTACATGCAGGACACAGTAGGAATCAAGCCCTCCATGTGGTGCGCCGGCTGCCACGATCAGGCCGTGGCTTTCACTGACATGATGCAAAAATACCCGATCCGCAAAATCGAGTTCACGAAGGAAGCGCAAGCGGGTCTCAGTTGCATTTCCTGTCACGCCATTGCCGGCGTTGCCAGCACGATGGGAAACGGCGGCTACATGATTAAGTATCCGCCGCTGGACCGCTATGTGGCCAGCAAGAATCCCCTGATTCGCGAGATCGCCAATTACTCCGTGGTCCTCGATCCCAAGCCGCATCGCGCGATCTTCTTCAAGCCCTTCTTGCAGCATCGCATGGAGACCGCCGAGTTCTGCTCGGCGTGCCATAAGGTGCACTTGGATTATCCCGTCAATCACTATCGCTGGATTCGGGGATTCGACGATTACGATAACTGGCAGGCGAGCGGAGTTTCAGGCGGGAGCGCGCGATCGTTCTATTACCCGCCGCAGCCGAAGTCGTGCGTGGATTGCCACATGCCCTGGATTCGCTCCCACGATTACGGCAACGTTCACGGCTACGTGAATTCTCACCGATTCGTAGCGGCCAACACCGCCGTCCCCTATTCCTACGGGAACACGCAGCAAGTGCAGGATGTGGAGAAATTTCTGAAAGGCGCCGTTACGGTGGATTTGTTCGCGATCGCCCAGGAACCTAAAGTGGCTGCGCAACACCTGGTTTCGCGGGGCGCAGCGGGCGCAGGGCCGCGGCTCTCCACGATGTTTGCCGTCGGCGAAGAATCGGCTCGCGGGCTCCAGTCACAGGAAGTGAGCACGGCGCCACCCGCGAAGCTGATGGCGCCGTTGGGCCGCGGCGTGGCCTATCTGCGGCGAGGCGAAACCGCCAGGGTCGAAGTGGTTGTGCGCACCCAGCGCCTTGGCCATTTCTTCCCGGGCGGGACGGTGGATGCTTTCGATGTATGGGTTGAGCTGAAGGCGGTGGATAACAAGGGCCACACCATTTTCTGGAGCGGCGAAGTCGCCGACCATGGCAAAGGGCCGGTCGATCCCGGGGCCCAATTCTATCGCTCGCTTGGGCTCGATGAGCACGGGCACTGGATCAACAAGCGCAATTCGTGGGCGGAACACGAGGGTGTGTACGCGCATTTAATCCCTTCCGGAGCCGCGGATACGGTGCACTTCCGGGTGAAGATCCCGAAAGATTGTGGCGATAAAATCACTTTCACTGCCACGCTGAATTACCGCAAGTTCGATTGGTGGATCACCCAATGGGCTTTTGCAGGCCGCCGCGATCCACAACAGAAAGATCGTCACACAACGGCCGATTATGACAATACGCATTGGCTTTTTAATGGAAGCACGGCCAATGTTTCTGCCAAGTACAAAGAGATTCCCAACGTTCCCATCGTCACGATGTCGAAGTCTACCGTCACGCTTCCGGTGCTTGCGGCATCGAGTCAGCCTTTCCAGAAGCGCATCAAATTACTTCCTCAAGACCTCTATCGCTGGAACGATTACGGCATCGGGTTGTTGCTTCAGGGCGATTTGACCGGCGCGGCAAGAGCCTTCAAGATCGTCACTAAGATCGATCCGGGATATGCGGACGGCTGGGTAAATGTTGCACGAGCGCTTGTCCAGGAAGGTAACGTCCACCAGGCCGTTCCGTATCTCAAAAGAGCCATCGCAGTCAATCCCAAGCTTGCGAGCGCCTACTACTTCATGGGCCAGGTTTATTTCACAGACGGAAAATATCCGCAGGCTTACAATCAATTTGCGAAGGCCGCGGCCTTTTACCCCGGCGACCGTGTGGTAAGCAACGCCATGGGTCGCGTGCTGTTTCTTGAGCGGAAGTATGCCCAGGCCGTCAAACAATTCCAACATACGCTGAGTATTGACCCGGAAAATCTCAGCGCCCACTACAACCTGATGCTCTGCTACCGCGGGCTTGCGGAGGATGCGAAATCGGACCGGGAAGAAAAACTATTCATGCGCTTCAAGGACGATGAAGCGGCGGACCCCATCGCAGGGCCTTACGAGCTGACGCATCCCGATGACGATAATGAGACGCAGCCGATTCACGAACAACTGTCCATCAACGACGAAAAGCCCAACCAGTTGGCGTTCTACTGGAATTACGACCAGCGATGGGCCTGGCTCCCCGGCAAACTTGGCGCGGACCAACAACTTGCCTTGGCGCGCGTCCAAAAAGACGGGAGCTACGGTGTTCTCGCCGCGATGCGTCGAGCCAAGATCGGGCTCGTAGCTGCGCATCAGCCCTCGACGATCAGCCGACGCGCATCGCACCCGCTTCTGGCCGGGTACGTCCAATGAAGACTTCCTCTTCGCGTCGCGATTTTCTCAAGAGCACCCTGGCGTTCGCTTCGGCGTCATGTCTCATCGGCCCCTCAAGCTTACAGGCCGAGGGCTTGCCTCTCTCGGGCCGTCGCTACGTCAATATCGCCCCGCAAGCTGGCATCCACTTCCTCCACAACAACGGCGCGTTCGGGAAGAAATACCTGCCGGAGACCATGGGCTCAGGTTGTGCGTTCCTGGATTACAACAACGACGGCCGACAGGATATTTTTCTTGTCAACAGCATGGATTTTCCCGGGCATTCCCAGCGTCCAACCCCGTCGAAACTCTATCGCAACAACGGCAACGGAACGTTCACGGATGTCAGCCGCGAGGCGGGGCTCGATGTGGAAATGTACGGCATGGGTGTGGCCGTCGGCGATTTCGATAACGACGGCTGGGACGATGTATACATCACCGGGCTGGGTGAGGCAAAACTTTTTCATAATGACCACGGCCGCTACCGTGACGTCACGCAGGAAGCGGGCGTGAACAACACCGGCTTTGGCGCCAGCGCCGCCTGGTTTGATTACGATCGGGATGGCTGGCTGGACCTGTTTGTCTGCAATTACGTGCAATGGTCGGAAAAGGGAGACATCTACTGCTCGCTTGACGGCCACACCAAATCCTATTGCATCCCTTCGGCGTACCAAGGGGAAAGCTGCCGCCTGTTTCATAATCTCCGCAACGGGCGTTTTGAAGAGGTCACGCGGCAAGCAGGAATCTACGATCCCACAGGGAAAAATCTGGGCGTCGCGATCATCGATTACAACAATGACGGCTGGCCGGACGTCGTGGTTGCCGACGATACCCAGCCGAACAAGCTCTACCGCAACAACCACAACGGCACGTTCACGAACATCGCGATTCCGGCTGGGATTGCCTATGACCAGAACGGCGTTGCGCGCAGTTCGATGGGGATTGCAGCCGGGGAGTTCGCTGGGACGGATGATCCGGGCATCGTCATCGGGAATTTCTCGAACCAGATGCTGGGCCTTTACGAAAACGAAAGCCACGGTCTCTTCATCAACGTAGCGCCCCAGGGCGCGATTGGCCAGGACAGCCGCCTCTCCCTGACCTTCGGACTTTTCTTCTACGATTACAACCTCGACGGGCTCATGGACATTTTCGCGGCGAACGGCAACATCGATCCCACAATTGTTGCCATTCAGCCGCAAGTGACTTATGCCGAGCGTCCTCTGCTCTTCCGCAACCTGGGCCAGGCCCGGTTTGAAGAGGTGGGAACGCAAGCCGGCCTCACTCAGAAATTGGTGGCGCGCGGCGCCGCCTACGCGGACATTAACAACGACGGCTACCTGGACGTTCTTCTCACCACCAACCACGGGCCTGCGTATCTTTTCGAAAACACCGGCCCCAACGTTGCCAATGCGATACGCATTCACACCGTCGGAACCCGCTCCAACCGCGATGGGATTGACGCGGTCGTGGGCGTCCGGGCGGCAAACGGCGTCCAGCGGCAGAGAGTGCATTCAGGCTCCAGTTATTGTTCTCAGAGTGAGCTGCCTCTCACGTTCGGTCTCGGCCGCGCCCGGCAAGCGGACGAAGTCCAGATCGATTGGCCGAGCGGACGTCATGATACGTTTCGCAACCTCAGCGCCAACGCATCATACGTGATTCAAGAAGGCGGAAAAATCCTCGCAAAAAACTCCTTCCAGCGTTAGCCTGGTTTCCGTGAATGAAAGTTGCTCCGACACGACGTGATTTCTTGAGATACGCCGCTACGGCGGCAGGCCTGGGGTGCGCACCGGCGCTCGCGGCTTCGAGCCTTGAGCCGCTCCGTTACGTCGATGTGACGCGCCCTTCGGGTCTCCGCTTCGTTCATTACACCGGAGCTTTCGGCAAATGCTATTTGCCGGAAACCATGGGCTCCGGCTGCGCTTTTATTGACTACAACAACGACGGGCTTCCGGATATTTTCCTCGTCCAATCGATGCATTTTCCGGGCCGTCCCGGGCCCCGCGTCACCTCCAGGCTCTACCGCAATAACGGCAATGGCGCCTTCACAGACGTTTCCGCGCGCTCCGGCCTGGACGTTGAAATGTACGGCCTTGGCGCGGCCGTCGGAGACTATGACAACGATGGTTGGGACGACGTTTACGTCACGGGCTTGGGCGAGTCAAAGTTGTTCCACAACAACCATGATGGCACTTTCACCGACGTCACCCGCCGCGCCGGCGTCAACAATACGGGATTTGGCACCAGCGCCGCTTGGTTTGATTATGATCGTGATGGACTGCTCGATCTTTTCGTTTGCAACTATGTGAAATGGTCCGAGAAAACCGATATCTTTTGCTCGCTCGATGGCCGCCACAAAACCTATTGCACGCCGGAGGCCTATCCCGGCGAAACCTGCCGCTTGTTCCACAACCTCGGCCAAGGCCGCTTCGAGGATGTGACCGGCAAAGCGGGCATCTATGACCCCACAGGGAAGAATCTGGGGGTGGCCATTATCGATTACAACGGCGACGGATGGCCGGACATCGCCGTCAGCAACGATACACAGCCGAGCAAGCTTTATCGCAACAATCGGAACGGAACGTTTACGGAAGTGGGTGTCCAGGCCGGGATCGCATTCAGCGAAGATGGCATTGCGCGGGGAGCCATGGGGATTGACGCGGCTGATTTTGACGATTCCGGCCGTTTCAGCCTGCTTGAGGGTAATTTCTCAAACCAAATGCTGGGCCTTTACCACAATGAGGGAAGCGGCGACTTCATCGATATCGCTCCATCCACCACCGTCGGCCGCACGAGCCTTCTTTCGCTTTCCTTTGGCCTCTTCTTTTTCGATTATGACCTCGATGGCCTCCAGGACTTTTTTGTGGCGAATGGACACATTTCTCCGGATATTCATGCGGTACAGCCGCAGGTGACCTATCGCGAGCTGCCGCTCGTCTATCACAACAACGGTCACGACCGCTTTCACAGTGTCGGCCGGGAATTGGGTTTTACGCAGAAGCTGGTGGGGCGCGGAGCGGCTTACGCTGATACCGGGAATCGAGGCAGGCAGGACATTCTGCTCACCACCAACGGCGGGCCGGCGCACCTGTACGAGAATGCCGGTGACAGCGGAAATCACTCACTGCGCATCAGGACGGTGGGAACGAACTCCAATCGCGATGGCATTGGAGCGCTGATCCGAGTGCACACTCCAAGCGGAATGAGCGAGCAGACTGTGCATTCCGGCTCCAGCTATTGCTCTCAAAGCGAGCTGACGCTCACTTTCGGAATGGCCAGAGAAGACCAGGCGGATCATGTCGAGATTTCCTGGCCGAGCGGCCACCAGGATGTCTTGAAGTCGCTCCGGGCAGGCTTCACCTACACCGTACAGGAAGGCGGAAGAATTCTCTCGACGAAACCCTTCCGAAGCTAACGACCGGTTTGCGCCGCGATCCAGCCGTAGATTTTCTCGAGGGCAGCGGGAGAAATGGTCGTTTCAATCTCACCGTATTCGGCTGGCGCTCCGGTTCGGGCGGGCTGGAAGAGGTGATTGAGTCCAGGCATCTCTTCCACTTCAAAATTCCTGTTTCCGCCGGCGAGCAAAGCGCTTCGGATTGCAGGCAGGTTCTGCTTGGCCGGAACCTGGGTGTCCTTTGCGCCGATTAAGGCCAGCACGGGACACTTCACCCGCGCGAGCGTGGACGCGGGATTATAGTGGATGAAATAAAGAAACCAGGGCGAGCGAAGCTGTTTGATTTCCGCTCCCAGCATGGCGGGCGGAACTTGCCCGCGAAGTTTCACCCTTAACTCGTTATCCAGCGCGGCGCCGTTTCTTGAATTCTCGATCAGGCTGAGAAGTTCCCGTTCCTGCTCGCCTTCTTTTTCCGCGCGCGCCGGGCTCACGCCCATCGCTTCCAGAATGGCGACTTTCTGCGCAACCAGGAGCCGATCGCCTGGCACGCTTGGTCCCGCCAGCATGACGATAAACGCCACATTCCGGTCCTCGGCGGCAACCATGGGCGCGATCTCGCCGCCTTCGCTGTGGCCAATCAGCCCAACTCCGTGTGGATTCACTTCGTCCTGCGCGCGGAGATATTCGAACGCCGCATGGGCATCGCTCGCAAAATCCGGCGTAGTGGCCGTGGCGTAATTTCCCCCGGATTGGCCAACTCCCCGCTTGTCGTATCGCAGCACCACGATTTTCCTGCGCGTCAGATAGTCGGCGAGCACCAGAAACGGCCTATGCCCCATCACCGGCTCATCGCGAGTAAGCGGACCGGAGCCGGCAATCAGCGCCACAGCCGGAAACGGCCCTTTGCCCGGCGGGATGGTGACGGTTCCTGCAAGACGAATGCCTGCTTTCTTATTGAGAAACGTGACTTGCTCTTGCCTGTAAGGCAGCGGCGCTTTGGGGTTCTGCGGACGAACCGGCTGAGGCTGCGCCGTGTTCTTGATACGCTTCAAAGTGAGCGCCTGGCTCGTGCCGCTTTGCGTCCACGTTCCCGCGATGCTCGTACGGGTGGAATCGACGGTCCCTTCGAACTTGCCGCCAATCACTGCTGCTTCCATCGTGATGTGCGACCCGGCGCGAGTGACCGAGCTGAACGGGATGCCTTGGGCGCCCTGGTCGGGGCTGTCGAGCGTCGCGTGAAGGCCGTACTCGGTATTGAAAATGTGGAAGACCACGCGCAACTTCACGGCGCCCGCTTGCAGCGCGCCAAGCCATGTGCCGTCAATGTCGGAGGGTTGGACGGCTTTCGCATGCGCTAGTGTGAAATCAAGCGGCAGCGGCGTACCCTGCATCCATGTGCCGCGGATCGTTTTGCCATCGGCGGAAAGGACACCTTCATAGGATCCGTGAATGGACTCGATTGTGAAATCCAGCTTTGAGTCCTTAAAGGCAATCGAGGTGACGGAAATGCCGAAGGCATCCTGGTCAACGCTGTCGAAAGTGGCCTGCAACGCTCCACGCTTGTTCTTCCCGACGTGCAAAACCAGGCGAAGCTCCTGAGCTCCAACCTTCAGCGTTCCCTGCCACTCACCGGCGATACTTTGAGCAATCGCGCTCGAACCCGCCAAAACGGCAACCAGCGTGACCATCAGAGCATTTCTCATGACGTGGCTCCCTCCCGCAATCTCGCGGCTCAACCATGTTGGCGGGCCAGGCCCGGCGAATGACCGGCTCAGCAGGCAGGATCGGCGCGAGCGGCTGCTGCGCCGCCAGGCGAGTCGTCTTGAAATTACGCCGGCAACGGCCGGAGTGACTCCAACAGTTTGGCGGGCGGAAATGTGTTGATCACATCGTCCTTTTCCATCCAGCCGCGGCGAGCGGTCGTGACACCGTAACGCATGAACTCGAAGTGGTCGGGATCGTGCGCATCGGTCGAAATCACGATCTTCATTCCCAAGTCGCGCGCCAGCCTCACGTGCCGGTCGCAAAGATCGAGGCGCTCGGGATTTCCGTTCAGCTCGAGGATGATGCCCAGCCGTTGCGCGGCTTTGAACACGCGGTCCACATCAAAAGCAAACGGATCGCGCCGGAGGATGTGCCGGCCCGTCGGGTGGCCAAGAATCCTGACGTATGGGTTTTCAAGCGCTCGAAGCAGGCGCTCCGTCATTTCTTCACCGGGTTGCGTCATGCGTGAGTGGACGCTGGCCAGAACGATGTCAAATTGCCGGAGAAGATCGTCCGGGTAATCCAGCCTCCCGTCACCCAGAATATCCACTTCCGTGCCTGCCCAGATTTCAATCCCTTTCACCTTGCTTCGCGCCGCCTTGATGCGTCGGATGTTTTCCACCGCGCGCTTTTCGTCAAGTCCGTTTGCCACCGTCACGGCCTTGGAATGATCCGTAATCAAAATATAGCGGTAGCCCCGTTTCTTCGCGGCTGCCGCCATTTCTTCCACGCTCGTGTGGCCGTCGGAGGCAGTAGTATGCATTTGCAAATCTCCGCGGATATCGGCCAGCTCCACCAGATGAGGCAACTGGCCTTTTTCCGCCGCCTCGATTTCTCCCTGGTTTTCCCGTAACTCGGGCGGAATGAATGCGAGACCCAGCTTCTCGTAAATCTCCTCCTCCGTTCGGCCGGCGATGCATCGATCGCCTTCAAACAGGCCGTATTCGCTCAGCTTCCAGCCCCGGCGCTTGGCGCGCTCGCGCAGCGCGACGTTGTGCTCTTTGGAGCCGGTGAAGTATTGCAATGCCGCGCCGAACGATTCCGGTTCGAGCATGCGCACGTCCACCTGCATGCCGTTTTCGAGTTTCACGCTGACCTTGTCTTCGCCCTTCCCCAGAATTTGGACAATGCCCCGGAACTTCGCAAAGTGGTCTCGAATCGCAGCGTGATCGCCGCCCGTCACCAGCAGATCGAGGTCGCCGACGGTCTCTCGTCCCCGGCGGAATGATCCTGCGGGAGTGACTTGATCGACCGGGCGGCACTCGCGGAGGTAATCGGCAATTTGCTGCGCCGTTTCATAAGCGGTATCCAGCCGGTATCGTCCATACGCGCGCCGGAAGACCTCAATTCCCTTCAGGATATTGGCTTCGGATTTCTCGCTCATGCCCGGCAAACCGCGCAGCCGTCCCGTCTTGGCAGCGCCCTCAAGGTCATCCACCGACTGAATGCCCAACTGCTTATAGAACAGGCGCGCCTTTTGCGGCCCAACGGTCTGAATTTGGAGGAGGTCCAGAAGCGTGCGGGGAATTTTCTGAAGTTGTTCCTGGTGATACTGGCAGCGGCCGGTTTCGGCCAACTCGCGAATCTTGGCAGCAAGATCGGGTCCGATGCCGGGAATGTCCGTCAGCTTTCGGTTGGGATCAGCCGCGACCTCAGCCAGACGGCCGGGATAACTCTCGACGGCGCGGCGCGCGCGGTCATAAGCCGCTGCCTTGAACTGCCACTTGGAGTCCTCCTGAAGAATTTTGACGAGGTTGGAAATCTCTTCAAAAACAGCGGCAATCTCTGAGTTTTCCACGACGGCCCTATTTCTTCGATTGCACTGGGACGTAACCGGGAGGCAACGCAGCGCCTTCGCCAAAGAAAAAATCTTCCATGGCTTTCGCAATAATTTCCTGAGCTTCGCGCGTTGCAGGGTTCAGGCGGTATTCGTTCAGGATCATCTTCAGATGCTCCAGCCACATCTCCCAGGCCTGTTCGGAAACGCTGTCGTAAATCCTTTGCCCCAACTCGCCGCTCCAAGGCGGCTCATCAAGCCCCGGGAGCTCCTTCTGAAGCTTGACGCATTTCACCATCCGTTGTGCCATGAACTATCCTCCACTTAGGGTAAAAAGGCTCTGCCGGCGCGCGCCTTTCCCCGCTGCGTCATTATAACGTATGCAGAAGATACGTGTTGGCCGCAAGCCGGCCGTCAGTTGTATTTCCACGCCGAGGTATCTGTTCCCGGCGGCGCCGTCTTGGTGATGTGCTCGGCCATCCATCGGACCATCGTCTCTTGGTTCACCGGTTCCCAGCCGTGCCCTTTTTCCGGCCGGCCAAACTCAAACGTTCCGCTGTCATGCGGATCCTTCGTGCCGCTCAGGAAATCCTCGAGGTCGTAGACTGCAAGATTCAGGTAGTAGCTATCCATATCGCCCACGTAAATGTGAATCTTGCCGGCCAACGAAGGACCGATTTTCGGCCAGTTCTTTTTCAAATAATACGTCAGGTCATATCCGTGATCGCGCATGTAGCGCGCGACCGTGGGATCGATCTTTCCCGTCAGCTTGTTCCACAAAGGCTCAGGATAACCGTCCGCGCCCACCGGGCCATAAACCGCCTCCCAAGCCTCAAATTGTTGCCCTGACCGGCCATGGCTGCCCAGGACAGCCTCAAGCTGGCTCATCTGCTGCATGGTCATTTCCATCTGGCCGTCAGGCTCGCGCATCATGGGACGCGGCACTTGCATCCAGTGATGGCCGGGCACGAAGAAGGCGTTCGGGTCTTTGTAAATGTCCACAAGCTGATAGTGGTCGAAATCGATAGGATCGGGATACAGCGTCCAAGTGCCTCCAAAGAAATTCGGATGTTTCACCTGAAGTGCAAGCGATTCCCAGCCGCCCGTCGATCCGCCCGTCAGCACGCGCGCATACGGTTTGCGAATGATGCGGAAGTGCGACTCCACGTAAGGAATCAGCTCCTGCATGATCGCGTCGCCGTAAGGGCCGTCGTTCGCGGAGTTCACGGCATAAGAATCATCAAAAAAAGGCGTTGGATGCTGGAACGTTACGGCAATCATTCGCGGGAAGTTGTCTGAGTCCCACGCCCGATAGAAGGCATAGCCTGTCTCAAGATTGTAGCTTTTCAGGAAATGTGAAAAATAGGCCGGCACGCGCCCATCTCCCGTTTCGAATCCAAAAGGAGCGCGCAAGCTGAAGTGGCCCTGAACATAAATCACCGGATAATCAACGTTTGGGTGCGTATCGTAGCCCTTGGGAAGCAGCACCACCGCGCCCAGGTAAACCGGATGCCCCCAAAATTTTGTGAGCAGCTTGCTCTGGATCTTGATGCGTTTCACCCAGGGTGTATCTGGCGGGACTTTGACCGGTAGGATCACTTTCGTCAGGCTGAGTTTCACGTCGTATCCGGCCGTCGGATCGAGGTGTACCTTCCGAACCGTGCTGTAAAGGTTTCCAGGTGAAATGTTGAACTGCTGGCCCTCCCATTGGTCCAGATGCACCCAAATCGTGTGACCGTCGGATCGGTGGCACTCGGTGTAAACGTTGACGAGCGCTTGGATGTAATAGTCGCCAGCCGGAATGTCGCTTAGGCTGCGCACGGGATAACCAAGCGTCTGCGCGTCAATCACGGCGTCTTGCCCTGGCGCCAGTTGACGGACATCGGCGCCGAAGAAAGGAGGGTGGTCTCCCCAAAAACCCGCTTGCAATCTCGGCTGGGGATGATTCGTGGGGGAAATCATGACGAAGACCCGGCCGGTAATCGGGCTCGAATGCACCGTGGCTGGAAAGGAAATCTCAAACTGCAAATGCGGTTGTGGGGCAGACCACGCAAACGGGGCCATCGCCGCGGCCGCTAATGCGCATGCGGCCAGAACGCCGATTCGTCCACGGCCGTCCACAAAAAAACTCCTGAGCATAGCAAGCCACTCCTGCAGTCCGATACAATCGTCAATCGCAAATCGATATTTACAATGGCGGGCCGGCGCACTTCCGGTATACTGGAGCACCGGGATATGATAGTCTAAACGCATGCGCAGGTCGAGGGGGGATCCACGCTCCCTCATGACAGAAGTGTCCCTTTCGCTGCGGGCGGCCGATGTTGCGCGGTTGGGAGAGCAACTCAGGATCGTGCAGGATGCCGGAGCCCAAGTGATTCATATTGACGTATGCGACGGTCACTTCGCGCCGGATGTCTCTTTTGGTGTTCCAATCGTAGAGTCGATCGGAAGAGCCACAAACTTCACGCTTGACGTTCACCTGCTTGTGGAGCGGCCTGAGCGCTTTGTCGCGGATCTCATCCGGGTTGGAGCGCGTGGCGTCGCTGTGCACCCGGAGTCTACCACCGACCTGTTGCGCCTGCTTCGTATGATTCGCTCCAGAGGAGCGCAGGCGGGTGTGGCATTGCTTCCGGGAACGCCGGTGGAAACGGTCAGCGAAGTCGTTTCCGAGATGGATTTCTTGAATATTCTTTCAGCCGATCCTGGAACGGCTGAGGAAACCTACATCCCGCAGTCAGCCTCAAAGGTAAAGAGGGCGGCTGAGTTGCGTAGCCGGTCGGGCGCCTCCTTTGAGCTTCACGCGGAAGGCGGCATCTGGGTGGAGCATATCGAGGAGCTTCTTACGGCCGGAGCCGATGGTGTTGTGGCGGGCAAGGCCGCCTTTGCGGAACCGGATCCGAAAGCAAGCCTTCGTGAGTTTATGCACCGGGCGTCGAACGATCGAGGTGAAAGGCCAGGCGCCCATCCGTCAGAGTCATGAGCGAGCATCATCTTAACCCGAAGCATGTGCCTTTACGGCAATTGCGCCGGCTTGCATGGCTGCTTCTTGCCACCTTGTTGCTTTCGGGTTGCGCTTTGATCCATCGCCCCATTAATTCGGGGCTGCCCACCTCACCCGGCGAGCAGCCGGACAAAGTTCTTTTGACGAAGGCGGTGAATGAGTTCAACCACGGTCGATACGACACCGGACGGCTCCTCCTCCAGGCTTTGATCAACACATACCCCGACAGCGAGTATCTCTCCCGCGCGAAGCTCGCCATCGCTGATTCGTATTACAAGCAAGGCGGCATTGCAGGTCTTACCCAGGCCGAAGCAGAATACAAAGACTTCATCACGTTCTTTCCCACGGCTCCCGAAGCGCCTATGGCGGAATATCGCGCCGGCATGTGCCATTTTCGGCTGATGGGCAAGTCGGATCGGGACACGACGGAGGCCTTGTCCGCCGAGCGGGAATTCCGGTTATTTCTCCTGAGGTATCCTGACGATCCCATGATGCCGACGGTCAAGGACCGGCTTCGTGAAGTCCAGGAAGTTCTGGCTGAAGGTGACTTCCAGACCGCGATATTTTATTACCGGCTCGACGCCAATAGGGCTGCCGAAAGCCGCCTCGGGGAAATTGCTCAGAAATATCCGAACTTCAGCCAGGGCGGGGAGGTCTTCTGGTATCTGGGACAATCGTGGGCGCGGCTGGAAAAGCCTCGCTTGGGTATTCCGGATTACGACAAGCTGATCATGGAGTTCCCTCTCAGCCCCTATGTGGCGGATGCGAAAGCCCAGCTTGCCCGGATGCACGCCCCGATACCCAAACCGACCCTTGCCGAACTGGCTCGCGCCCAGGCTGACGCGGCCCGCGACGATCGCCGAAGCCTGTTTGCAAAGGCATTCGGCGGTCTCTCCGGCAGTCCTAGTTTCTTAAAGACTTTGCACGGGCCGGTGGTGCTTGGAACCCGGAACCAGGTTCAGGCTCAAATTACGGAGCTCAATAAGAATGCGGCCCCCCCTTCGAAGAACGCAGCCCTGACCGCAACGTCCAAAACGGCCATCCCCGCTGCAACAGCTACGACGGTCGATCCGAATGCGAAACGCACGGCAAGTTCCGCTTCTCAGAATAAGCAAACGGCAGTTTCCGGGACAAAGAAAGAAAAACAAAAGACGAAAAAGAAGAGCAAGCTGCATCTCCTGAAGAAGGTGATGCCTTTCTAGCGCCGTGTCCCTCATTCGATTTCTTTATAAAGAGAGGCCCTATGCCCGCGTTGACCGTTGGAGCCGCGGCCCCGGACTTTAATCTCGCCGCAACGGACGGTGAGCGTCATGCGCTTCGGGAGGCTCTGGCCCGCGGACCGTTGCTCGCGGTTTTTTTCAAAGTCTCGTGTCCTACTTGCCAGTTCACCCTTCCCTTCGTCGAACGGATCTTCCAGGAGTTCAAAGATCGCGGCGGGCAGGTTTGGGCGGTTTCTCAAGACGATTTGGATGACAGCCGCCGCTTTGCCGAGCGCTTTTCACTGACCTTTCCCATCCTTGTTGACGCCAAGCCTTACTCCGTCTCGCGCAGTTACGGATTGAAGTTCGTGCCAACTCTGTTCTTAATTGGCCAAGACGCGGAAATCCAGCTCACGGCGGATGGCTTTTCGCGGCCCGATCTACTGGAGATTCAGAAACGCTTCGGCTCGCATTTCTCCATCACGCCCGCGTCTCTGTTCCTGCCCGGCGAGAGAGTTCCCGAATATAAGCCCGGTTGAGGATCCAAGGGATGACCCCCGGTCCGGGGCTGGACAGGCTGCGGAAAAACTCTGTCGGGAGTTGACGTAGCGTCGGCTTCCAGCCGGCAACTCCCTTCACTTCAACGAAGGCCGGCAAGATGCCGGCGCACCGTTCGCGGTGGCGTCGAGTTTTTCCGCAGCCTGTGGAGACCACGCGATGAGTGAAGGGGAATGAGACGGCGGCGAAAGATGGAGAAGCCGTGGAAAGACGTGAAGCGGCGCAGCCGGGCGCTTCTGGGCCAGCCTCCAGCTTCGCGCCGCCACCGGGACCGCAGAAGAGCGCTTCCCAAGCACAAAAAGCAGGATCAGGATTTCGATAACGGAACTGGCGTTTGATGTTGTCAAACGCAGGAGCTTCGCACGGTAAATCCATCACGTAGCCCTTCAATAGGTTAGCGGGAAATTCGCAGGTGGGAAATTCGCACTTGCATTTTTGCTGGCCCGGGTTATAATTCTTGCAGCCCTATGACAGCAAGAGAGAATCTCACCCGGCTTTCCACGCTCTCCTTGCGGAACCACCGCGACGGTCTCACCCGGCTCCTGCC
>JASHON010000006.1 GCA_030041095.1 Terriglobia bacterium | reverse complement strand
TTCGAATTCAAAAAGAAGCCGCTGAAGATGTGGTAGAGGAGGGATTACGCGAAAGGGACTCCGTGTTAAGTTATCGAAATAAATATGCGTCAGACCAAAAAGCTTATGACCAACAATCCCAGTAAATTGTTGAAAACAAACAACGGCCATGAGAGACATTACCAACAATCCCAGTAAGTTATTGAAAAACAATTGGTTATAAGTATTCGCTCGATCGTATCCCAGCAAATTGTTAAGTATAAAGGCGATAGTGAGGAATTGTGTCTTTGCTTCCTTTGCTAAGCCTGGCGCCTTTGCGTCTTCGCGTGAGGCTTTTTTCGTTGCGGCGCTGGCGGCGTGGCGGAATGTGCGGGGCCTCAGCGCTCAGATGCCTCTGCTGAAATCGAAACTCGACGCAAAAACCGATGCCCTTCGTACGGAGGCGAAGCAATCCACGGCTACGCGGCCCAAAGCGCCCGGCACGGGAAACATCCCACGGCGCGGAACAGGCTCCGGAAAAACTCTTTCGGGAGTTGACGTAGCGTCGGCTTCCAGCCGGCAACTCCCTTCAATTCAACGGAGGCCGGCAAGATGCCGGCGCACCGTTCGCGGCGGCGGCGAGTTTTTCCGCAGCCTGGGAAGCCCGCTGGCCACGGTTACCCGTCAGGCGCTACCGCCTGTCGCCCATTGCCTGTTGATGACATTTCTGAGCAGTTAATCCCCCAAAAATGCCTTGACATTGCCCCGCCAGTGTGGTTTAGTGATTGGCATTTCTAAGGGGACTGAACATTCGAATTCGAACGCGCAGTCAACGGCATTCGGTATTCGGGGCATCCGGCGCAAGCGCGCCGCCGGGAGAGGGCCAACCCGGCTCTTACGTTCTGATAGCGTCGATAACGTTATTTGATTTCCTTTTGAGCGCCACGTTGGTCTATGCTTTCTGACCAGATTCTCACGATGGAGGTGTTCAATGAAGGGCGAAGCGTTCTGTAGAAGAATCAGTCTGGTTCTCTGTTGCGCGCTGGCGCTGGCCGCCGCAGGTTTTAGCCCGGCGCTGCTTCGGGCGCAAGTGAGCGCTACAGGGGCCGGCGTCGTCCAAGGGCGGGTGACGGACCAAACCGGGGCGGTCGTTCCCGGCGCGCAGGTAACGCTGACGAACGTGGCGACCAAATCGGTCCGTAGAGGGACAACGAACGGGAAGGGGATTTACGTCTTCCCATTCGTTCTTCCAGGCGTTCATGACTTGACGGTCACGAAGACCGGTTTCCGCAGATCCATCTTGGCCAATCAGCACGTGATCGTGGGCCAGTCGCTCACGCTCAACGTCACCTTACAGGTGGGCGAAACCACCCAGACGGTACAGGTGACCTCAGCAGCCGGTGCGCAGTTGCAAACATTGAACGCCACCATGGGCAATACGCTCACCGCCAAGACCATCCTCCAGTTGCCCACCTTCAGCCGCGATGTCACTTCGTTGCTCTATTATCAGCCGACTGCCGTACCGGACTTCAACGGCGCGACGGGCAACATCACCAGCAACGTCGTCGACGGCCAGACTTCCGACCAGAACACCTATTCCATCGACGGCGGTAACGCTACGGACGATCTTGCCGGCGATAACGCCTATCAGAGCGACTTCAACAGCATGCGCGAAGGCACAGCCGCCATTTACACGCCTGTCGAAAGCGTGCAGGAATTTGACGTCACCACCAGCAACGCCACCGCTGGCTTCAGCGATTCGCCCGGCGGGCACGTCATGATCCTCACCAAGTCCGGCACGAGCGCCTTCCACGGCTCTCTTTACGACTATTTCGAGAACAGCGCGCTCGATTCCAACGACTGGGGCAACAACTTCACGGCCCAGCCCACGCCGTTCTCCACGTACAACCGGTTTGGCGGCGCTATCGGCGGCCCGATGCTGCCGAAAATTGCGGGCGGCAAGTGGTACTTTTATTTTAATTACGAAGGCTTTCGCTGGCCGCAAAGCGTAGTGTACGAGCGCGACGTGCCCTCGGTGCTGCTACGGGAAGGAATCATCCAGGAGCCGGACGCGAACGGGAACGTGGTGCAGTACAATCTGAAAACATCCACGCAATGCGGACCTTCCGGCGGCGTGGCATGCGATCCGCTGGGCGTCGGCCTGAACTCGACCGTCAGCAACATCTGGTCCAAGTACGAGCCACTGCCGAACGACTTCAGCGCCGGCGACCGACTGAACACCTTCGGCTACCAGGCTCCGCTCTCGATTCCGTATTCGACGGATTTCTTTGTAGGCCGCATTGATCACGATTTCAGCACCAAGCTGCACTGGTTTGGCAGTTATCGGTGGCAAGATGTGACCAGCCCGACCACGGACCAGGTGGATATCGGCGGCCTGGCGCCGGGAGATAAGTTGGGCGCGCCTGCGTCTCTCTCCAGCGATCCGGCTGCGCCCCGTTATTTCGTCACCGGCCTTACGGCGACGCTCGCGCCCAACGTCACCAACGATCTCCACTTCAGTTTCCTTCGAAATAACTGGTCGTGGATCCGCAACGGGTTCATTCCCCAAGCATCCAACCTCAGCGTGCCGGTTGAGCTGGGAGAAGAAAGCTCGGGCGAGCCCAGCCCAGGCGAAGCGTTGATTCCCATCAACGTCGATACGCAGGATACTCGTCCGCGTTATTGGGATAGCCATGATCAGGACTATCGCGACACGATCAACTGGCTGAAAGGCAGCCATTACTTCCAGATTGGCGGCGAGGCCATGCACGATTGGTGGCACTTCAATCGCTATGACGACATTGTGAGCGGCCTTGCCAACACGGTAGTCGACGAAGTTGGCTACGAGGGCGGCGAAATCAATATGGCTCCCTCGGTGCTGCCCATGCCTTGTAGCACCACTCTTCTCGCAAACTGCCTGCCTTCGAGCGAACTGGGCTCCTATGAGGCTTACTCCGCAGACGTAATGGGCCTGGTCGCCCAGTCGCAGACACTGGTCACACGCCACGGCTCCAACCTGGCTCTGAATCCGCTGGATCAGCCGCTCGCTTCCTATCTCGATAATGATTTCTACAATCTCTACATTAGCGACGCCTGGAAGGTTCGGCCGAGCATCACGCTGAATCTTGGGCTGAGCTGGGGTTACCAGCCGCCACCTTACGCGCCCAACGGCGCTCAGGACGTGCTGACAGATGCAAACGGCGCGATTCTGACGGTTCCTCAGTATCTTCAGAACCGTCTATCGGCGGCCGAAGCGGGCGGAACGTATGCGCCGGAGATTGGCTACGAGCCTCTTGCCGACGTCGGCGGGGGAAGCGGCCTGAAATATCCCTATAACCCGTTCTACGGCGGCTTTGGCCCGCGCATTGCCGTCGCATGGAACCCGCATGCCAGCGGCGGCTTCATGGGCAAAATTCTGGGCAATGATGCCACGGTGATTCGCGGCGGATACAGCAGAATTTACGACCGCATTGAAGCCATTTCCGTAGTCACCGATGCGGCGCTCGGCGACGGATTTATTGAGCCTGTAAGCTGTGTGGGCCCTACGGCCACGGGTTGCCTCGGTGGCGGCAACGTGACGCCCGCCACCGCGTTTCGTCTTGGCGTCACCGCGCCGAGCGTACCTTTGCCCGCCATCCCACAGACACTCACAACTCCCGTAATCCCCACCGCCAACGGCACTACCGACGCTTCATACGACTATGGCAGCTTCGGCATCAACAACAACCTGCCGACCGGTTATTCCGATCAGTTTGATGTCACCGTTCAGCGGCAGCTCAAGGGCGGCGTGCTGGTTGAGGTCGGTTGGGTAGGAAACTGGGACAGCGATCTCTACCAGGGCGTGGACCTGGACGACGTACCTTGGATGATGAAGCAGGGCGGCCAGACGTTTGCCAACGCTTACGACAACCTGTGGAAGGAATTGAACAAGGGTGCGGCGATTACTCCGCAGCCGTTCTTCCAAACTGCGCTCGCAGGGAGTAGCTACTGCGGGGGTTACTCAAGCTGCACCGCTGCGGTCGTCGCCAACGAGTCGTCCAACATTTCGACTGAGTCCGTGACGACACTGTGGAGCGATCTGGACAACAGCTTTAATTTCGGCCCGCAGCTCCTTTCCACCAACCAATGCTACTGGTGCTACTACCAGACCTCAGATGGCTATGCCAACTACAACGCTTTGACGGCTACCGTCCAAAAGCGCGCCGGCAATGGTTTGACGCTTTCCAGCAGCTTTACCTATAGCCACGCTTTAGGCATCAACGGCTTGCCTCAAACCTATACTCTCGACAATCTGGACGATCCCTGGGATCCTGCCGTCGATTACGGACCCCAATACTTCGATCACAAGTTCATCGCAACCATCGTCAGCAGCTATGACCTGCCCTTTGGCCCTGGTCACCGCTTCCTTTCCAGCAGCAATCCGGTTCTGAAGCGAGTCTTCGGCGGATGGACGTTGGCTCCCGTCTTTTCTTATGAGAGCGGTCAGCCGCTCTCTGTCATAACCGGCTCGTGCGAGGAGTTCGGGGCAGGATTTGACGAAAACTGCGGTAGTTCGGTGCCGATGATTGACACGGCCGCGCTCAGCAATTCCGCCCATCAGGGCATTGACCCGACGGGCGTCGTTGGCTTCGACAGCGCCGCAGCGAACGGAGGCTCCGGAGCGAATATGTTCACGAATCCGGCCGCAGTCTTTGCCGGTTTCGAGCCGTGCCTTGTCGGTATCTGCACCAGTGCGAGCGGCACGGGCCAGCTTCGCGGTCCTTCCCTGTGGGATCTGGATCTCTCGATCAACAAAACAACCAACATCACCGAAAGAGTGAGCATTGAGTTCTACTCGGAGTGGTTCAATGCGCTCAATCACATGGGTTGGAGCACGTCAGGCGGAGACGGCGGCGGCTACGACCTGCAAAATCCAGAAGCTTTTGGCACCATGGGACAATTCAACGCGCTCCAGGGCGATTATACGAGGGTGATCCAATTGGGCCTGCGCCTGTCGTTCTAGTTTTGGCGGGGCGTTCGGCCGACCCTGCCCGTCGGCAGGGCTAGGTCGTCGCGCCGTCCGATTCCCGGGTCTGCGGGCGGTGGCCGCGGCGCAGGGCGGAGGGTTTTGGTTGTGACTTGGCGGCGTGCGATCTGGGCTCTTATCCTCGTCGCAGCGGCCGGCATCCTTGTCGAGAATTGGGTGCTGATCCGGCAGAACTATCAGCTGCGCGGGACGTTGAGGGAGCGGTTCGGGCGGATTGTGGCCGGCAGGAGGCTGACCCGGATAGAGGGCGTGGGCTTGGACGGCCGACTGACGTCAATCGGGGTCCCGGCATCCGGGGGGCTGCTGGTCATAACATTCTCCGCGGGGTGCCCGACCTGCCGTGAGAACCGGGATGGTTGGCTTAGCCTCGCCGGTGCGGTGAGCGCTAGGGGTTGGCGTGTCCTCTGGGTCAGCCGTGACCCGGTGGACGTCACCAGGGACTACTGTGTGAGGGAGGGCATACCCCTGTCGGACGTCGTAGCTGAGCCGCCGTATTGGCTGTATTGGCAGCTTGGCCTCCACAGGGTTCCGGACACGATCTCGGTGGGGAAGGGTGGGACGGTGGCGAGGGTCTGGCCCGGGGTGGTAGCTGGGTCCAACTGGAAGAGGGCCCTCGCGTATCTGACGACTGGCCTTGGCGCAGGCGGGACCGGGGCGCGCTCCACGATGAGCTCCGAGGCTGGCTGCGGCGCGGGAGCGGTCGCCGCCGAGCCGGGGGAGCCCTGCAGGTAGGAAACTCAAGAGGAGGTGGCTTATGTTCAGGTCGACCGTCGTCATGCTTGCGTTGCTTTTTGCTATGGCGGGATCATTTGCTCTAAGCGCTGTGCTCACGTCGCGGGCCGTGCCCTCGTCCGTTTGCACTTACGACTCCACGACCCATCAGTGCGTCGACACCGGGTGCGACGGGTGCGTGCTGGAGGGCACCTCCTGCCACTGCGCACTGTCGCCTCGGCTCGGCTCGGTGGCTGACCCGGCTTCCGTACGGTGGTAGACGGCGGCGGAGCTGCCGCGCGTCGGAACGCGCCTGCGGCCTCGGTGTCGGTCGTGGCGCCGCTGCCAATACGGCGCCCGCGGGCGGAGAGGTGTGTGCGTCTCAGGGCTGGCTGCTTGGGCGTGACTTCGCCTTCGGCGTGGGCCCTTCGATCAACAAAACAACCAACATCACCGAAAGAGTGAGCATTGAGTTCTACTCGGAGTGGTTCAATGCGCTCAATCATATGAACTATGGCGGCGACGGGATCGCATACGACCTTCAAAATCCCGAGGGCTTCGGTGCGCTTGGGCAGTTTAACGCCCTGCAGGGCGATTACACCCGCGTCATTCAGCTTGGACTGCGGCTGTCGTTCTAAAAGAAGCGATCAGCCGTCAGCAATCCGATATCAGCAAGCCTTTCCAAGAGGGCCGGAAAATCTGGCCCTCTTTTTATTTGTAGCAAAATCACATGCGGAGGAAATTATGGTTCGCAAGTCAGGAATTGGAGTGTTGGCTGCCTTCAACGGATTCGCCCGATAGTTCGCTCTCTCAAATGCCGCCCGGCGACACTTTCCGGCCCCCAAAGGGGCCGTGCCGTGAGTAGCCGTAGGTGCAACCTACGGAGAATGGAGCGGGCGGAAGAACACAACAACCCTGAAGGGGTTGACGTGGCGTACAATCGTCCGGTGTCGACCTTTACCGCCATCGCCTATCACATTGTTTTTTCCACCAAAGATCGTGTGCCAGTTCTCCATGCCGACCGTCGGTCGGACTTGTTTCGCTACATCTGGGGAATCATCAAAAACCGTGACGGGCATCTTTATCGAATCAACGGTGTGAAGGACCACGTGCACATTCTTACTAGCTTGCATCCTACCGTGAGCCTGGCCGATTTGGTTAAAGCCATCAAGACGGGCTCGGCACACTGGATCAAAGAAAACCGAGTCTTCCCCGGGTTTTCCCATTGGCAGGACGGATATGGGGCGTTCACCTATTCCCGGCAGGGTTTGCCGGGCCTCATCGACTACATCAAGCGACAAGAGGAGCACCACCGGAAGATGACCTTCGAAGAGGAATACCGGAAACTGCTGGCCGGCGCCGGCATCGAATTCGATGAACGGTATCTATTCTGAGATACTGTACGACCCCTTCAGGGTCGCCATCCCCATGGCGCATGTGGTTCCGTAGGTTGCACCTACGGCTATCTACGGTGTTGCCCTCCGGGCAACTTGCCTGATCCGGCCGTTGATTTCCACACAGCTTCGTGCTCAGGCTTCGTGCCTCCGAAATGCCGAAAACCTTAGGGCCTTGACCCACAAGCCCCACTGCAAACCTCAATCTTATTGATCCGCGCGCCGGAATTTAGTAACATCGCGCGGTTATGCTTACGGAATTGCACGCCGCGACGAACCGGAATCGCGCGAACCAGTTGTCACGGACATGGCTGTGGCTGGTGGCGCTGGCCTTATCGTGCGCCGCAGGATTGCACGCGGCGCCGCTGTCACTGCACTATCACCTTATTCTCACCAGGCCCACCACGCACTTGATCGATGTGGAAATCGACGTGAGTGACGTCAACTCGCCGACACTCGATTTCGTGATGCCCGCGTGGGCGCCTGGCCGCTATGCCATCTACAATTTCGCCAAAAACGTCCAGCAATTCGAAGCCGTGGGCGCGCAAGGGCAGTCGCTTCCCTGGTCAAACACGGATAAAGAAACGTGGCGTATCGATACGGCGAACGCGGGTGGCGCCGTGACTGTGCGCTACCGCGTTTACGCTGACGATCTCACCGGAAGCTTTTCCCAGTTCGATCCCACCGATGCCAACGTGAACGGCGCCGGCGTCTTTATGTACCTGGCGGGACACAAACCCGATCCTGTTGCGCTCACCATTCAGCCGCCGGCTTCGTGGGCGTCAGGCCTCAAGATTATCGACGGCTTTTCCGACAGCACCACTCAGGCTGTTTTTCAGGCCCCCAATTACGACCGGCTCATCGATACGCCCATCGAGATTTGCCAGGACTGCACGGTCAGCCGGTTTGTGGATCATGGAAAGACGTTTCGCGTGGCCATCCACATCTACGGCGGCCTGCCGGAAACGAATCGCGCCTGGACCGCGTCCCTGGTGCAGGGCTTGCACCGGATCGTTCATTCGGAAATGTCCATGATGCCCACGCCGGAGTTTCAAGAGTACACGTTCATTTATCACATCACGCCGTTCGTTTCATTGGGCGACGGCATGGAGCACTTGAATTCAACCGAGATCATGGTGCGAGGAGTTCCGAGCGACGCGATTCTTTCCGAAGCGCTCGAACTGGGCGCGCACGAGTTTTTCCACGTCTGGAACGTGAAGCGCCTGCGGCCTGTAGGGCTGGGCCCGTTTGATTACACGCATGAGGTCTATACGCGGTCGCTTTGGTTCGTGGAAGGCGTCACGGACTATTATGCATTCCTCAACCTGTATCGTGCCGGGATTTGGAGCCAACAGCAGCTCCTCGACCGGCTGGCGGGCGAAATCCGGCAGCTTCGGCAGGAACCGGGCCGCAAAATGATGTCAGCGGAGAGATCCAGCTTCGACGCCTGGTTTTACGACCGCGCGCCGCAGATGCAGCAGACTAATTTCGCCAATTCCACCATCTCCTATTACAACAAGGGCGCGCTCCTGGGCATGCTGTTGGATCTGGAAATCCGCGAACGCACGGATGGAAAGAGAAGTTTGGATGACGTGCTCCAGGCGATGTACCGCAAGTTTTACGGCGCCCCGGCCGCCACCTACTATTTGCCGGGAAAAGGTTACCGTGAGAGTGACATCCTGCAAACGATCAATGAGGTATCCGGCTCAGACTTCACCTCGTTCTTCGATAAGTACGTGCGAGGCGTCGCGCCGCTTCCCTACGCGCCTGTCTTAGCAGCCGCTGGACTGGAATTGAGCGTTTCCACCGCGCCCAACACTCCGCCCTCGCTGGGTGCGCTCACGCGTCTGGCAGAGAATGGTTACGAAGTGATGGCTGTCCGGCCCGGCGGGCCGGCGGACCGCGCTGGGCTGAGCGTGGGTGACATACTGGTGGATGTGGACGGGCTTTCGCTGATTCCTATGGGGCTCAACACCCGGCTTCGGATGTATCCCGCAGGCTCCAAGGCGCCATTCATGGTGCAACGCTACGATCACCGCACGATCGTCTGGGTGACGTTTGGCCCTCCCACGCCGAACGTCTATCGGATCACGGTGAATCCGATGGCCACCCCGCAGCAGCTTCAAATCTGGGAAGGCTGGCTGGCTACGCCCAAGACGCCCGCCATGCAATCAAACGGGTGATCTGAGCTTTCAGGACTGCGCGCACTTTTGAACCCGTACGTCCAGGAGCTGCCATACCAGACTTTCCGGTACGAAGGCCGGCTTGCTGGTGATCTCCACGCAGAGAGTCTGGACCGCAGCCGTGTACGTAATTGAAAGCTTCACGCCCTGATATTCGATCGTGCCGGCCTCGCCTTCCGGCGGAGCAATGCCCATCGATTGCAATTCCTTCCGGAGGCATTCCATCGCTCCGTCACCAACGCCGTCGTAGGTCTTGCTTGCTGCCATAACCATGCCTCCTGTTCCGGGCGGCGGAGCGCTGGCAACGTCCACCCACCTCCTGGTATCATACCTCTTGCGCGGGCAAGCCGGGCGATCGCTGCTTCAATTTCCGGGCTGGCAACACCATAGCCTGGAATTTGGAGGAGAGGAAAGTCCGAACTCCGCAGGGCAGTGTGCTCGCTAACAGCGAGGGCCGGAGGTGGATTCCCCGAGAGGTGGGACGTACGCTTCCGGCACGGAAAGCGCAACAGAAAATATACCGCCCCGGTAGCGGCTCTCGCTACTCAAAAGCGGGCGTGAGCGCCGGTCTTTTACAGAAACCGCTCCTTCACGGGAGAGACCGGTGGTCATAGACCGCCGCTATGACGCGGGGTAAGGGTGAAATGGTGCGTCCCAAAACAACGGGACCCGTCGCAAGAGGACGGGGCAAGAGCGCACCGCACGGGCAGCGATGCCCGCGGCACGGCAAGCCCCACACGGAGCAAGACCAAATAGGAGAGGAGGAGCGGCCCGCTCCGCTAAGCGTCTTCGACCCAACCAGGGTGGAGGCGCGATTCACTCTCGGGTAGGTTGCTTGACCCCGCCAGTAATGCCGGGGCTAGAGGAATGATCGCCACCCCGATTCCGTCGGGGCACAGAATTCGGCTTACAGGCTTTGCCCGCGCATTTTCTGATCGCTCGCCCGGCAGCGTTTACCGGAATTCCAAAACCATGGGAGAGTGGGGTGTGGTGTGTCCACACTGTAAGCGGCAGTTGGCCGGCGGCGTGAAGTTCTGCTCGTATTGCGGCCGGCCGGTTTCCGATTCGGGCGGGGGATTCCAGTCTGACGTCAGGACGGGCTCCGACGCCGCTGGCCGCCCGACGCACGGGCTACGGAGTTTCTGGCAGCGGATCTCGGAAGGTTTGACGCTCCAGCTTCTTTGGGAGCAATTTACTTCGGAAGCACGTGCCAGTTACTCGCTCTATGCCCGTGAGGTTGATTGGGACGACCTTAAAAAGGAAACTCGCTTCCGGCGTTTCCTGAAAATCGTCTACGCTCTGTTCTGGGCAATGGTGATGAAGCTTTCACCTGCCCGCCGCGTCGTCCTGCTCCTTGCCCTTCTTCTGGCGATTCTAGACACGCGAGTAGGAATTCTCGTCAATACGGACCACGGGAGCCAGAAGTTTTTCACGGCGAACTTTCCAGGCATTCTTGCGTTCGCCCTGATGCTTCTGCTTCTGGCCCTGGAGCTTGCCGACCGCGTCACGATGAAGCGCGACCTGGAAATTGCGCGGGAAATTCAGGGCTGGCTGGTCCCAAAAGTGGCGCCTGCGGTCGAAGGCATCGACATTGCATTTGCCACCCGGCCTGCGAATACGGTCGCGGGAGACTACTATGATGCGTTCCTGCGGTCCCCTGCCGACGGGGCGAATGTTTCCTCCGGGTCATCCGCCGCCCAGAGGCTTTTTATTGTGGTTGCCGACGTTGCCGGGAAGAGCGTTCCGGCGGCACTTCTCATGGCCACTTTCCAGGCCAGCCTGCGAACTCTTGCGGCAGCCTCCGTTTCGCTCCACGATCTGGTGGTGGGGCTGAACGACTACGCGTGCCGGCACAGTATGGGTGGACGGCGCTTCACAACGGCCTTTTTCGCGG
This sequence comes from Terriglobia bacterium, assembly GCA_030041095.1. Classification (GTDB taxonomy): domain Bacteria; phylum Acidobacteriota; class Terriglobia; order UBA7540; family UBA7540; genus JASHON01. The sequence goes on along the minus strand of JASHON010000006.1, from coordinate 1,483 downwards.
AGCTCGATCCCACAACACTCGCGATGGAATACATCAACGCGGGCCACAACCCGCCCATCCTGCGCCGTCCGTCCGCGGAGATCCTGCGGCTCGAGGAGGGTGGATTGCCGCTCGGCGTGCGTGCAGAAGCGAATTATAGGCTCGGAACGGCGACGCTCGGCCGCGGTGATCTTTTGGCCGTTCTCACTGACGGCGTGGTGGAAGCTGAAAACGAGCACGGAGAGGAATATGGTGAAAGCAGGCTCCTCGAGCTCTTCCGTGGCAGCACAGCACGTAACTCCTCAGAGGAGCTGCAACGGCTGATGGCGTCACTCGATCAATTCGTAGGCTCCGCGCGACAACACGACGATATCACTGGCCTGCTGGTGCGCGCGATGTAAATGAACCAGTGTGCCGAACCCGATTTCTGCCTTTCATTCGTACCGTTCAGGCATGTTCGAGGCCGACGATTCGATTCACCGCGGCGGCAAACGCCTGCCAGCCGCGCCGCTGGGCCGCAAGCACTTCGCGGCCCTCGCTTGTCAGCTTGTAGAAGCGGCGCCGGCGCTCTCCGGCCTTTTCGACCCAGTGGCCGATGATCCAGCCGCGTTTCTCCAGCCGGTAGAGCAGGGGATAGAGCGAGGCCACGTTGAAACGCACCGCGCCCTCGGATTGCTGCTCGATCATCTTGCAGATTTCATAGCCATGGCGCGGCCGGGCCTCTACTAGAGCAAGAATCAGCAACTCCGCGCTGCCTTTTTTCATTTCACGGTCAAGCATTGTGGATTTTGACTGTTGCATAGCTACATATTGATATGAAATTGTAGCTGAAGTCAAGGAGGGGAAAAGGCAAACGGCCTCACGCAAAGGCGCAAAGCCGCCATGCTCTGCAAAGAAATGAACGGAGCACCAGGAGCGGCGCGTGTGGGATCAAGGAAGGGACAGCACACCGTTCCAAGGCTTGGGACTTCAAAACGCGAGCGTTGCCCCAGGGCTAGATTGCATCGGCCCTTCGGGCTTTCAACTGCGGAAGCTCCAAAGGCCGGCAAGATGCCGGCTCCGCATCTTCATCTGATCCGTATGCGATATTTCAGCTCAGGCGCAGGTTCCTCAAATACTGGTAACTGGTCTTGATCGCCTCGAGCGGCGGGCGATTGCATTGGTCTTGCTCGACGAAGATGTGTCTGGCGCCCGCTAGGTGGACGTGAGCGAAAATTCGTCGCCAGTTGATACGGCCCTGGCCGACTGCGGTGAAGGGATTAGGGCCGCCGGGCCCCGGTGACTTCTGTGGATTAATCTTCACTCCTTTCCGCATATCCTTGATGTGGAGTAGCGGGAAGCGGCCGGGAGCGCGGCGCCAATAGGCGATGGGGTCTTTGCCGGCGTAAGTGATCCAGAAAATGTCCATTTCCATCTTCAGAAGCTTCGGATCGCACCGTGTCAGCAAAATGTCGTAACCGCAGGTGTGGTCGACCGTGGCGAACTCGTGGAAGTGAGCGTGATA
>JASHON010000077.1 GCA_030041095.1 Terriglobia bacterium | reverse complement strand
GGCAGGAGCCGGGTGAGACCGTCGCGGTGGTTCCGCAAGGAGAGCGTGGAAAGCCGGGTGAGATTCTCTCTTGCTGTCATAGGGCTGCAAGAATTATAACCCGGGCCAGCAAAAATGCAAGTGCGAATTTCCCACCTGCGAATTTCCCGCTAACCTATTGAAGGGCTACGTGATGGATTTACCGTGCGAAGCTCCTGGGGGCCGGTCAGTTTCTGTTGACGGGTGCGGCGAGTGTCTGAGTGGCTAGCCGGGCGTGCTGACAGACTCCTGGTTTTTGACGTGGCCCGGAACATAATTCCAGTGGGTTGCCAGAATGCCCGCTCCGATCAGTGAAAGCAGGACGAAGATATAGAACAAGACGTCCCAGCCAAAGCGCGTCGTGACGTATGCGACGAGAAACGGAGAGGCAATTTCTCCTATATGGCCAATGCCGTCGATAAAGCCCGCCGCGGTCGCGGCCGCCCTTGCCGAGCCAATGTCCTGCGCGGCAGCTCCGGACATCAGCGTATCCGGCCCGTACGTCATAATGCCGATCATTGAGATTCCGATGGCGTTGAAGACAGGCCCGAGCGAGGCCAGGTAAGGCTGCATCAGGCTGGCTGCGGCGAGTCCGCAGAGCATGATGCACCCAACGGGGAACCGCCGGGACTGGAACAGCCTTTCAGAGGCATACCCGGCCACGATGGCGCCCAAAAATCCAACCAACTCGTACAAGGACGATGTGTAGCCCGCGTCGCCCGGAGAATATCTCAGACGCTCAGTCATATACAGCGGCAGCCAGAACAGAAACGAATATCGGGTAAGCTCCAGGAAAAAATACATGACGCCAATCACCCAGACTGCGCGGTGGGTGAGTAATTCGCGGACCGCGCCGCTCCCGCGACCAGGAGTTTCCCGCGGTTGAGAAGATCGCTCATCACCCGCTCGGAAGTTTTTATCCTGCACTTCCTCTTCAATATCCGCGAGCCCCACGTCCGAAGGCTTGTTCGGCACGCCGAAAACAAAGATCATCGCGATGCAGAACAGAAGTACTGCGGGGAATATAAAGCCCCTCCGCCACCCGAGAGAGGGAAAGAAGGTGTGTGAAGTGGCCGCGAAGGTCGCAAACACCGTAGCTGCGGAACCTCCGAGGACGTAATTTGTGCCCCACCAGCCCATCACGACGCCTCGCTCTTCCCGCTTGAACCAGCACGCCATCGTCTTAACTAATCCTGACCAGCCTGTAGCCTGCCCTGCCCCTCCGACGAGCGCGAGAAGTGTGAGCGCGAACAGCGAACTCTGGAGTCCCAGCAGGATGTTGATGCCGACGACGACGAACAGTCCGGTCCCCACCACCACCCGCGCGCCAAAACGGTCCGACAGGATGCCGAAGACGAAATTCCCAGTGGCATAGAGCAAACTGAATACAAAAACCACTTGCGCCAGTTGGTCTGTGGTATAGCCCAGATGCCGCTGGAGGAGCGGAATTTCGACGCTGATATTCTTCCGGCACAAGTAGAAACCGGCGTAGGTGAGCCACGTCAGGGCAAAGACGCGATACCGCCAGTTCCTTCGCGATCGCTTTTCCGACATGCTGGTTTTTCTTCTTGTTACGGAGTGTCCCAGGGGAGTGAATATGCCTTGACGAATGTCATACTCTTCATAGCCTCGATGACACCCTCCTTGGTTCCGAGGCCGGACGCTTTGGTCCCGCCAAAAGGAGACCACTCCAGCCGGAACCCGGGCGCCTCGTTCACATTGACCGTGCCGGTTTCAAGCTCAGTGATGACGCGTTGTATGGAAGGCCAGTGATTGCCCACGACAGCGCCAGAAAGGCCATAGGGGGTGTGATTGGCCATCGAGATCGCCTCGTCGAGTGACTGGAACCGGAGGATGCAGGCGACAGGACCGAAGGTTTCCTCAGCGACCACTCGATGCTCCAACCTCACGTCGTCCAGCACGGTGGGAGCATACAGGGCGCCGGTGCGCCGGTGACCGGCGAGCAGCCTACCGCCCGATTGCAGGCACGCCTCGACATTGTCCTCGATCCTGCGTGCGGCGGATTCATCGATCACGGTGCCGACTTCGGTCGAGGCATCGGCCGGATCGCCAAATTTCATCTGCCGGCATCGTTCGGCGAGTCGAGCGGCAAACTCATCTGCAATGCTTTGGTGAACGAGGATGCGGCGAACGGCGGTGCAGCGCTGGCCGCTGTTCGCAAACACACCCCGCACTGCAATATCAACGGCCTTCGGCAATTCTGCGTCCTGCAGAACAATCAAGGAAGACCCACCGCCCAACTCCAGCGTGAGCCGTTTATACCCGGCAATGGCCGCAATGCGGCGCCCAACTGCCGTGCTGCCCGTGAACGTCACCATTTCAACCTGGTCACTTCGGACAAGCGTTTCAGCCACATCCAACGATCCGCCGCAGATCACTTTCAGCATTTCCCGAGGCAGCCCGCACGTATAGGCGACTTCGGCAAAACGATAAGCGGCCAGCGGCGTTTGCAGCGAAGGCTTGAGAATGACCTTGTTGTTCGTGGCAATGGCTGGGGCGATTTTGTGAACCACCTGATTCAGCGGGTGATTGAACGGCGTGATCGCAACAATCAGGTTGAGCGGCTGACTCATGGTATAGATGCGCCGCGCCTGGCCGAGGCTGGACACATCGCACGGAAACACCTCAGACCTGTCAATCAGCGCTTGAATCGCCGCAAAACGGAGAACGTCCACTGAGCGCGCCACTTCGTGCCGAGTGTCCTTGAGAGAGAGACCCGATTCAGACGTGATCAGAAGGCTGATCGAATCGGCGTCCGCCTCGATGTGGGCAGCCATCCGGTTGAGAATCTGGTGGCGCTCGTGGCGCGTAAGATGAACTCGGGCAGCGCGCATTTCACGGATCGCCTCTTCGGCTGCAGCCTTGTTTGCGGAAGGGACACGCCCGACTATTTCCTGGGTATACGGATTTCGGACCTCGATCCACTCTGCCGCCACTCGCTGCTGTGCTTCGATGATCGTTCCCGTTTCGTCCATGCGTCAGTCTTCAACTCCGTTCAAAAGGAAATCAAACAAGTCGTAATTATTTGCCTCACCTGCTTCAAGCCTGCCCGAATACTCACTGCTCAGCTTGCGATTCGCGATGAACGGAACCGTGCGCTCGTGCAGGCCACCGTGCGAGCGGAGGCCTTGGCCGACGCAAGAGAGATCGTGCCATCCGGGAGTGCGGCCCAGAACCGTGTTTTTGCCGCTCAAAACAATGAGATCGCCAATACTTTCGGGAGGCAGGTCAAACCATCGGGCAGCCTCTCGCCGAGATAATACGACCTCGACTCCGTCCAGCTCCTCAAGGGCTTCCCTGGCCTCGCGGACGTGGCGGCGATCGAGGTAGACGGTCGCATAAGAGCCAAGCGCGCCATGATGCACCACGTGGGGATCCGTAATGGGCAGGATGACCCTGGCTTCGTTCATGCCATTCCCTTGCAGGCCGCTCTCGAGGAATCGGACGTTGGGAGCGCCGTTTTCTGCGGTCTTGTCGTTCATTCCGTGGTCGGCGGTAATGCCCACGATAGCACCCGCTTCATCGAGCGCGCCAATGAAATCATCCAACTTGGCGTAGAAATCGATCGCCTCCGCACTGTCAGGCGCGAATTTGTGCTGCACATAATCCGTCGTGCTCAGGTATAGAAGGTCAACATGTGTTTTTCCAATCAGGCGAACGCCTGCTTCGATGCAGTAGAGGCTTATTTCCGGATCGTAAATGCCAGGGGCTTTGCGTCCAACAAGGTCTTGAACGTTCAGGCAACGGCCCTGCATGGAGAGCTCGCCCGGCCGCTCGATCGAGCAACAGGTCCCCTCGAGTCCCTCACCCAAGAGCCGGCGCAATTTGTCCTTGGCGGTAATCGCGGCCGCGGCATATCCCAAACTGCGGAACCCTGCCAGAATCGTCGGACAGCGAAGGTAGGCCGGATCGTCCATCATGACTTCGCAATCTCTCAGCCGATCGTAGTAGTAGTTTCCACAAATTCCATTTTGATTTGGAGGAACGCCCGTGACGATGGCAACGTTATTGGGATTGGTAAACGAGGGGATCACGGCGTTTGCCAGCCCGGAAGAACCGTGCCGAATGAGATGCGTGAGCCGTGGCATCCTGTGCCGAGCCGCCTCGAGGTGCGAAGGGGACGTGCCGTCCAGACAAATGCCCACGACTGGAACGGAGCGAGTCCGGTAGATTCGGCTGTTAATCGTGACCGTTGGCATGGCGGATGCGCCGATCAGAGATTACCACTCCATCTCTTCGAAACAGCTCCGCAGGATTTCAATGGCTTGGCTCATTTGCGCTTTTGTAACCGTCAACGGTGGAGTCAGCGTGAGGAGGTTACCCATGGTGACCTTGAAGCTTAAACCTCTTTCCAGGGCGCCATACATGATCTTCTCCGCTTCGCGCACGGCTCGCTCCGGTGGGTTTCCGGGTTTGAGCAATTCGATTCCCAGGAGCAAGCCCAGCCCTCTTACGCTAGCAATAAGAGGGTAGTCCTGCCTAAGCTGTTCGAGGGCCTTTAACGCTTCCACGCCAATGGTCCGCGCATTTTCCAGGAGGGCGTCTTCCTGAATGCAGTCGATTGTCGCTAAGCCCGCGGCGCAGGCGACGGGATTCTTTTCGTGCGTAAAATGACCCAAGGAGCGGTCGGGTGCTACGTCAAGATCTTCCCGTGCCAGAACCGCAGCCAGCGGGAAAACCCCGCCGCCCAGACCCTTTCCAATCACGAGTATGTCTGGCACAACGTCGTAGTGCTGGCAGGCGAACATTTTTCCCGTTCGGCCCAGACAAGTTGGAATCTCATCGAGGATCAGCAAGGCGCCATGCCGGTCGCATGCCTGTCGAACTTTCTTCCAATAATCCAGCGGAGGCACGTACGGCGTGCTGCGAACGGTTTCGGCGATCACAGCGCCCACATCACCCTCCTTCTCCAACACGTACTCGATGTAATCCGCACATCGCAGGGTGCACTCCTGGCCGCAATGCCAGGGACAATGAACTGGGTCCGGCGGAGGCGCATGCTCGTTTCCGGGAAGCAGGGGACCGATCCCGCTGCGAAACGCCGCCTCCCCGCCTATTGAAATCGTGTCGAGAGACGCGCCATGGAAAGAATCCCACATCGAAACTGTTTTGAACCGTCCGGTGGCTACCCGCGCCAGTTTCAGGGCTATTCCCACGGCTTCCGATCCGCCAGGGGCGAAGAGAACCTTTTTGAGATTACCTGGAGCAAGGTCTGCTAATTTCCTGGCCAGTTGGATTGCAGGCACGTTGGTGTAGCGGCGGGTGCAGAAGGGCAGCGTGTCCAACTGGGCTTTAATCGCCTCAATGACGCGCCGGTTTCGAAAGCCTACCTGGTGGACGCTGTTGCCGTGAAAATCCAGATAGACCCGACCCTGCAAGTCCTGGATATCCGCGCCGTCACAACTCGAAAGGACGTTGAGACATGGGGTGGAGAGGGACTGCCGCAGAAAGTATTTTTCGTCGTCGGCAAGCCACTTACGGGTTTCGGCATCGATCGCCTTTTCCTCCCACGCTTTTCGCTGGGAAGAAATGTTCAAATCGCCCTCCGAGCGTAAGTGGCTCAAGTCGTCGTCTTGCGATACGTGTGCAGTCATTCGGAACACTCCCGTGAGCGCCGGCCGGGTGGCGCCCCAAGCCGCACGGCAGAATCGTCAATGAGTTTAATCAATTTCACGGAGTGCCGCGGCTGATCTTCCAGACGGAGGGCGCCGTTTTGGACGGGAATCGGCTGGTTTCCATCGAGTACATCATACGCGTGGTAAGAACGTCCTGCCGGCAATCCCAGGCCCGCAACGTTGAAGACGTGAGAACGCGGCTGTTCAGTCCAGTTGAACACGGCCAGCATCGTCACGCGAGAGTTCTCGTGAAGCAAAAAAATGCTGGGTTGCTCATCTCGATTGCGGTAAGACATCAAGTCGACAGGAGTCGCGGATCGTCCGAGCCGAACCATGCTCAGCAGGTCCGGATTTTCTGCGAGCGCGAGACGCTTCGGATCCGCGCCCAGCGTCAGCAGATCGTCTCCGATCTCGTACATTCCCCCGGCAAGAGCCGCCAAAACGACCGATACCTGGGCTTCCTTCAGAGTAAGTGGCGTGGCGGAGTTGGGCCAGGAGTGGTCGTAGATCGACTGGCGCGAGACGGTAAACGCGTCCGGGTCACTCACAAACCAATTGCGATTCATATAATAGCGCGCGGCGATCCCGGGCTCGGCTTCTTCACTCGCCCAGAACGAATGCCCAGTGTCCACTGAGATGCGGCCCTCGTCAACCAGTCCGACAGGAGCGAGCATGGGACTGCCGTCTTTATCAAGCAGCACGTTGTTCCCTACTGCCTCGCGAATGACCTCGAGACCGATCCGCTCCGCCTCGAGCGCCGTGGTATTCGGCCGATGATAATAGCCTTCCACAGAGGTCGATTCCATAAAGTCCAGCTTAATGTACTTCACACCCCAGTCACGAACCATCGTGCGATAGGTTTGGCGAAGATATTTCTGGGCAGCGGGATTGGTAGTGTCAAGAACGTACGTGCCTTGCTGACCTTTGTGGAAGCCACCGATCTCGAGCGGCTTTCCGCGAGCGTCGCGTACGAGCCAGTTCCGGTGATTCCTGTACACCGAGGACCGCGCGGACACTTCGAAGGGAGCGGTCCAGACGCCCAGTTTCAGGCCGAGCGCTGCCACTTGCCGGCCCAGCCACGCCATTCCTTTCGGAAACTGCTGAAGATCAGGAGTGGTGTACTGACCGCGAGCGTAATCGTATCCTTCATCAATATGAAAGTACGTGAAGCCCAGGCCCTTGAGATGTTTCCCGAGCCATCGTGCGTTGGTCAGAGCGGCATCTTCATTGATGTGGCTGTAGAAGGCAGTCCAACTCCACCATCCCATCGGCGCTGCGCGGGACACCCGCGCATGGTGAAGCACTCGGATGGCGCGCCCGTATTCCTCGAGCTGCGCGTGGTAATCGGTTCCGGCCGCAAACATCACGCGCTCGGAGGAGGCTTCCCTGCCGGGGGAAAGGGAATAATTCAACGGGATGAGGCTGTCCGCCGGCGCATCACGCATAGGACCGATACGCTCGACTTCCGTTGTACCGGTGGAATCAACGGTGAATGACGCAATCTGGCATCGGTTCCCTGGCTTTCTCTGAGCCTGGAGACGCAAGATCGTCAAGAAACGGCGCGAGGTGAGCGCCCCCAGAAAAAGACTCTCATGGCTCTGTCTGTTGTATATCAGTTGGCTGCCGACGCCGAGGTGTATTGCGCCCGGCGCTGCCCCCAGGTTGTATATTCTCAGTTTGGGATCGTCTTCGCTGAAACTGTCTGATAAGATGCGATCCCTGCTCGCCGGCGCACCCAACTGGATGTTAGTTTTCCCAAGCGCTTCCACCACTCGAATCGCCTGAATGGTGACCGCCTTTTTCGTGTTGTTCCTGACCGTCACGTCAATTTCCCCGAACGGAGAATTCCTGTAGAGCCGCAAGTTGCATATGAGAACGGGCGTCGACGTCAATCCGGAAAACGAAACCCTGACGATGCGGCCGCCGCCCAGACGGCCGTGAAATTCTTCTACCCTCGCCCGATGCTCCGGATAGTTTCCGCTTAGAAACCAATGATGATCGATCTCCGCCCCAATATCGGCCCGGAGCACTGGAGCTGCAAGATGCGGGATCAGGACTTCGTATGAACCGTCCGGCTGAACCACGACGCGAAGCGCAGAGTTGTGGACGGAAGCCGCGACTGCACCCGCTCCGCACATGCCGAGCGCGAGCACAAGCGAAGCTACGCGATATCCGAACTTGGGACCGTCGTTCACGTTTGCTCGACTTAGCGCCGCCTGCCTGCAGGCCCCGGTGGCGCACGGGCAAAAGAAGCCTTCGTCGCGCCGACCGTACGTTTTTGTGGGCGGTGAGCCCTCAGTTTTGGGATCGTAGCGCCGCCGTCCCGGCGGCAAATGCCGGCAAGATGCCAGCGCCACAGCGACCGCCGAACCCAAAACTGGGACCTTGCTGTGGGCGGTTGATGATTCCTGCGAACGAGGCTGTATCAAAAATAAAGCTTCAGGGCAAACTGGATTTCACGCGGCGTCGACGCAGCACTCGGAAAACCCAGATTCGAGCTGCCGAACTGCAAATTGCCTGTGGTGAGGTTCGGATGATTCAGAATATTGAAGAACTCTGCCCTGAATTGTAAGCTTTTCGATTCCGTGAGTCGGAAGTTCTTTAACAACGACATGTCCCAGGCAATCACTCCCGGTTCTTGAACGATATTGATGCCTGCGTTGCCCAGGGAGCCCAGGGGAGGATTCGCAAAAGCGCAGGTGTTGAACAATGTTCCTGGGACGCAAGGCCTGCCGTTTGGATTGCCGATCAGGTCAGGGTTTTGATTTCCGTCGGAGTTTGCGAAATTTGCGTTGCTATCCTCAACCGTGTACCAATTACCCGTCTGGAAGGTAAGGATGCCGGCTGTATTCCAGCCGCCCAATAAGCGGCCCGCCAAACCTGAGATATTGCCTCCCCACCGCCCCCCGGGACCGAACGGAAGCTGGTACATGTAGCTGGTGACGAATCGCTGACGCATGTCAAAATCGGCGTTTCCATAGTCCAACTGTGGATACAGAAGAAAATCGCGAAGACCGCTGTTGTTGCCGGAATTGATGTTCGCGGAGGATCCGTTATCCAGCGCGTGGCCCCACTCGTAGCTCGTCAGGAACGATAACCCGTTGGACCACCGTTTCTCCACTCGGGCTTGCAAAGCATTATAAGTGGAGTACCCCTGCGAACTGAGCTCATTAATTCCCTCGTCGATGGCAGGATCGGGGCGGCGCGGGGCGGTCGGAGCGCTGGGATTCGCGGTGGGGGCAGCCTGATTTCCGTTGAACCAGATGTAAAGGTCGCTTCCTCTCGACGCGGCGTAGGCGACCTGAAGTAAAGTGTTGCCTGGTAGTTGGTACTCAGTGGTGAAGTTCCACTCCTGCATCTCCGGGTTTTTTATGCCGGTGTTCCACGACACCAAGAGAGGTGCGCTGGGGTTGCCCAGTGAATTGGGCGGCAGCCCATTCGACATCTGATCGAGGCCCTGCGGAAGCGCACAGTCGGCGGTTCCTAAAGCGGGATTGGCGGAAGGAGCGCCGCAGGGCGTGGACCACTCCTCTTGCACATAAAATGGAGAATTGTAACCAGGGCTTGGGTTTGACCACGGACCGTTCTCATAGCCGCTATAAAAAACTCCGTACCCGGTCCTGATCACTAAACGGTCGTTCAAGCGATACGCCAAGCCAACCCTCGGGCTTACCGTGTCGAGTTGCTGTGGAACCAGGCCGGGGCTGCCTGTGGCGCTGAGGTTAATCATGCCAGCCAGGATGGGTGTAAGCTGCGCAGTGCTGCCGCTCGGGATAATCATCGTGTTTGTTGGGATGTCAAAATTTCCCATTTCATTCTGCGCTTCGTGAATGTTTCCAAAGTAATCGTATCGCAAGCCCAGATTGAGCGTGAGCTTCGAAGTGGCTCTCCAATCATCCTGCGCAAAGAAGCCCAGAATGTTCCGAACGTAGTAGATGTTCTTCAGCGTCGTCACTTCCACGTTGTCCGGAACACCGAGCAGGAAAGAAGCCACCGTCGACCCTCCGGTGCCGGGTTCGCCGGGGTTATCCGTAAACTGGTTGTCAAATTCCCAATCGCCCCGCGCCGCGCCCGGCTGCATGATGGTGAACTCTTCGTCAGGAAGAAGGTCCGCGCCAAACTTGACGGTATGGCTGCTGTGAACCCAAGTGAGAGTGTCACTTGGCTCGAAGACGTTCTGTTTTTCTACGGTCGGCAGATCGGAATGATCTCCAAACCCCGTAAAACCCGAAAAATCAAATTCCGGCCAGCCGCCGTCTCCAGGGCTGAACGGAACGTTTGGAATCTCCGCCGAGAGATCCTGCTGATATCCCCATGGGTAGCGGTGAGCATTGATGCGGCTGTATCCGAACCGGAATTCGTTTAAGAGCGACGGAGAAAAAGTGTGAGTTTCGCTGAGAGCGACGTTCTCTTCAAAGAAGTTCTGAATTCCGGCGGAAAAGTTGGTGCCGTAGCCGCCCGTGGCCTGAAAGATTTCGGGGATCAGAGACGGCTGATTCTCGTAGCTATAGCGGACGAAGCCTCGGTCCTTCGCCGAAAAGACGTGATCGAGCCGAAGGTCAAAATTATTCTGGTCGGTCGTCGCCTCCGGCTGCGAAATAAAGTTATATCCCGGAGTCGAAACGTTCGGGAGGCCCCAAAGATTGGCCAGCTTGGCAGAGAGCGGGTCGATGACACTCGATCCCATCAGATTTGCCGGCTGGCCGGACGAATCGTACGCGAAAGGCATCCCGCACAGGCCAGTGGGACTGGTTGCGCTGGGTTGTGTGAGCTTCGTGTTGAAAATCTCGCCCGCATACGTAGGGAGTCCGTTGCAGTCACGGACCAGTTGGCCGTTGCTGGTCACGGGAGAATTGTAATTAATCAGCGATTGGAAGTCGCCGTTCCGCTCAGCCAGTGTCGGCACTGTCCCCGTGTAGACCTGCCCCTCGCGAATCCGAAGGCCTTCAAAATCCCCAAAAAAGAACGTCTTATCCCGCCCATTGTAGACGTGAGGGATGGTCACCGGTCCTCCCAGGGTAAATCCAAACTGGTTCTGCTTATAAACAGGCACCGTAGAACTGAAAAAACTCCGGGAATCCAGCCCATTATTGCGCAGGAACTCCCAGACGTCCCCGTGCAATTGGTTGGTTCCGGACTTCGTCACAGCGTTGACGACCGCACCATTGCCGCGACTGAATTCCGCACTATAGTCGTTTGTCTGAACCTTGAATTCCTGCAAGCCGTCCAGGGAAGGCTCGACCGCGTAGCTGGTGTTGTTGAACAGGTCAGCGAGGATGGAATTATTGTCCACACCGTCGAGCATGAAATTATCCTGGTAGGCCCGGGCGCCGTCGGAGCTGAAGCCATAGGTGGCTATGTTTCTTGCGCCCGGGTCAGCCGGAACAACTCCCATGCTGAGCAAAGCCAACTGCGCAAAGTCGCGTCCATTCAGCGGCAAAGTCTCCATCTGCCGGCTGCTGATCACCTGGCCCAGGCTTGAAGTCTGTGTTTCCAATTGTGCTGAAATTCCGCTTACATGAACGGCTTGGGTGACCCTCCCGAGAGACAGTTTGAAGCTTACGTCCAGCCGCTGCTGAACATTGAGCGTAAAAGGGCCGGCGACGCTTGCTTTGAAGCCATCCTTCTCAACCTTCACGGTATAGCGTCCGATCGGCAAAGCTGTGACGACATACTGCCCGCGGTCGTTCGTGAGCGTCTGATAAGAGACATGCTTGTCCACTTCCGTGACCGTCACATTTACAGTGGGCACAACCGCTCCAGAGGAATCCGTGACTGTGCCGACAATGGCGCCCATGTCTCTTTGTGCGAAGCCGTTACAGCCGCAAATAAGCATCAACAGCAGTGCGTGCACCAACATCTTCAACTGGGAACTTTTTTGTGACTTCATCGCCTCTTCCTCCTGCAAGCCCGTCCGAAACAACCTGCGGGATCGCCGTGGTACCCTGAATCAAGCTTCCTGCGTTGACCGGGACCACTTCCAGGTGGTTTAATCTATATCGCAAGGGAGCCATCGGGGTCTTGTACGCCAGTAAGTTTCTTGAACAAAACTAAGGTCGAGACGTGCCGATGCGCTTCCGTCCGGAGCGTGACGAATCTTCAAGTCTCTATAACCCTGTCGTAACCTGGAGATCATACAACTCACCCCCAGAAGGCGTTCCTGACTGAAGTCAGGAAATCGAGATGCAGCATTCATCCGCCAGAAAGGTGGTTCTATGGCAAAGGGTTTGTCAATCGGCCGATTTTTCGGTGAAAGGGTTAAGAATTGCGCGCTGGAGGGATTCAAACTAAGCGAGTTATCCTACTCTCAGGACTTTCAGGGAACGCCACCGCATTTTCATGAACACAGCCTGATCAAGATCACTATGGACGGCGCCTTCAAACACTCTTTCGAGGGGAACGTGGCGTGGACCTCAACGCCTGGGACCCTCGACTATTGCCCTTCGGGAGTGGTGCATTGGCACAACTCGCATCAGTCACGCGTGCATTTATTAGTCATTGAAGTCGACCCGGCGCGGCTCGACGCGGACCAGAACCGGCCGGAGTCCCTCAGATCGCCCGCGAACCTTCGGGGCCAGCAATACCGCTGGCTTCTTTCAAGGCTTTACCGGGGATTCAGGGAAATGGACTGCGATTCAGCCTCGTGCCTGGAAGTGGAGGGCGTTTTGTTGCTGCTTTTGTCGGAGGTTGCCCGCGCCAAAAACCACGACTTCCGGACGCCTCCCTGGCTGCGGCGCGTGCGAGACATCGTTCACGATCGGTTTCGAGAGGCGATAAGCCTGAAACAAATTGCGTCGGAAGTAGACGTCCACCCAGCCTGGCTGGCCAGCTCTTTTCACAAAGCTTACGGCCTGACGGTGGGAGAAGCCATCCGCCAGTTCCGAGTGGAATACGCCTCGAAGCAGCTTTCGGAAACTGATCGGCCGGTGGCTGAGGTTGCTGTCGAAGCAGGCTTTGCGGATCAGAGCCACTTTTCCAATGTGTTCCGCCGCTTCACGGGAATGACCCCGAGCCAATACAGGCGGGAACTTGGAAAGCGCTCGCTCCGCGAAAGCTGTTCGCCGAATAAACTCCGCGACCCGGAAGCGCAGCCGCCTGCCTGACCCAGCACCAGAAGAATGATGGTTTAATCTCGTCAGAGTAGAATGGTGTAAATTCGAGGATCAACTATTGGCCCAGAGGTCGGAGTCGCTGGCAGGAGGATGAATGGATTCACGGCGCGAATTCCTGAAAAAAGCAATCTTCACGGCCGCCGCTGGTGGCGTTTTCACGTGTTTCCCAGGCTCCATCGAAAAAGAGCTTGCGGCTCCGATTGGCCGCGCCACTGCGATTGATCCCATTTCAGGTAGTTCCTATCTGGACGCGGAGCACGTCGTTATCTTGATGCAGGAAAATCGATCATTCGATCATGCCTTCGGTTCTTTGCGTGGCGTTCGAGGACACAACGATCCGCGAATCATACACCTCCCGAATGGAAATCCCGTGTGGTTGCAGACGAACGCCGCAGGCGAAACGTACGCTCCATTTCGCTTCAACATCAAGAAGACGAAGGCCACATGGATGGGATCGCTGCCGCACGGCTGGATCGACCAGGGAGAGGCACGGAATGAGGGCCGGCACGACTTATGGCTCGAGGCCAAAGCTTCGACAACTGCTGAGTATTCGCGTTTGCCCCTGACGATGGGCTATTACACTCGCGAAGATATTCCGTTCTATTACGCAATGGCCGATGCTTTCACCATCTGCGACCAGAATTTCTGTTCGTCCCTCACGCCAACCGAGCCGAACCGGTTGTACCTGTGGACGGGCACGGTGCGCGCTGAAAAGTCCATCGACTCTTATGCCCACGTTCGCAATGCGGACATGGGCTATGACAAGCCATTAAGTTGGGAAACTTTTCCTGAGAGGCTTGAGAAAAACAATATCTCATGGCGGATTTATCAGAATGAGATCAGTCTGCCGACCGGATTGACGGACGAAGAAGATGATTGGCTATCGAACTTTGGCGATAATCCTCTCGAGTATTTTACCCAGTACCATGTGCGCTTCTCTCGCGCTCATCGCGAATATCTCTCGAAAAAAGCGAAGGAGATTTCGGAAAAGCTGAAGCATTTAGAGGCCCTGGAAGCCCAAGATGCCATCGATCCACAGGCGGCGGGCAAGGAGAAGGCACTGCTTTTCGCGGAACGTCAGCAGATCCAAAATCATCTCGAAACGTGGACGGAAGACGCGTTTGAGAAGCTGCCGTCGGAACAAAAGAACTTACACCGAAAAGCTTTTGCTACGAACGAAGGCGACCCGTATTATCGGCAACTCACAAGTCTCAGCTACGGCGAGAGAGGCTTCGAGCGTGTGATGAAAGTTCCGAAGGGAGATGTGTTTTACCAGTTTCGTCAGGACGTTCGTACCGGCAATCTTCCGCGCGTGTCGTGGATCGTGGCGCCTGAGAACTTCTCGGATCATCCTTCCTCAGCCTGGTATGGTGCATGGTATGTCTCCGAGGCGCTTGATATTCTCACTCAAGATCCGGAGGTCTGGAAAAAGACGATCTTCATCCTTTGCTACGATGAGAATGACGGCTACTTTGACCACGTACCGCCGTTCGTTCCGCCGGACCCGCAAAAGGAGAACAGGGGCAAAGCTTCCCGCAACGTCGATGCGTGGGCCGAATATGTCTCGGCGGAGGAGGAAGAACAGATTCGCACGCGGCACCCGAAGTGGCAAGGTCGCCCCGGTCCAATCGGATTGGGATTCCGTGTTCCCCTGGTGATCGCGTCTCCTTGGAACCGTGGCGGGTATGTGAATTCTCAGGTTTTCGACCATACTTCGATGTTGCAGTTTTTGGAAAAGTTTCTAAGCCATAAGACGGGTAAACCAATTCGCGAGAGCAACATTACGGAGTGGAGAAGAACAGTCTGCGGCGACTTGACATCCACTTTTCGCCAGTTTGACGGAGAAAAAACAGGATTGCCTGAACCGCTGGAACGTGATCCCCTTTTTGTTTCGATCAACGAAGCGCAATACATGCCCACACCGGACGATTTTCACCCGTTGAGCCAGGCGGAAATTTCCGCAGTTCGCGATGATTTGCGACATTCCCCTTTGCTGCCGCGGCAGGAGAGCGGCATGCGACCGGCCTGTGCGCTGCCTTACGAATTGGAAGTCGATGGCAGTTTGAATACGGAAAGACGCGCATTTGTGATGAGCTTTGCGGCGAACAACCAGCTATTTGGCAAAGCGGCCGCCGGGGCCCCCTTTCGGGTTTATGCGATGGGCAGATTGCAGGAAGCCAACGTCGGACTCCCGGCATTCGAAACCTTTCACGCGCGTGACTATGCCGTCGCGAGCGGAGACAGACTGTCGGATGAATGGCCGTTAAAGGATTTCTCCGGAGGTGTGTATCATTTCACCGTACATGGCCCTAACGGATTCTATCGGGAGTTCCGTGGAAGCTTGAATGATCCCTTGCTGAAGGTTTATCTCAAGCCCGAAATCATTGACGGAAAGGCAACCGGAAACGCTGAGCTGCATTTTTATCATCATAGTCACCATCATCCTTTGGCAGTTGTGGTCGATGATTTGACGGCGGGCGGCAAACAGCGGCTTGTGAAACTTCGACCGGCAGGCGGACTCCGGGTACGCACGAAGCTGACCATCTCGTTATTGCAGGCCCATAGCTGGTACGACCTGAGGGTTCATGTCGACGGAGCGCCAGGCTACGAACAGCGCTTTGCCGGACACATTGAAACGGGTAGAGAAAGTTACAGTGATCCCGCCATGGCGTGAAACGATAGATCGGATCCCGACGGGGCTCCCTCGTCGCAGCTTACACCACCCAGTTCATAGCGATAAATACGTACATCTCATCGCACGCCGCAACGTCCACTTCATAGACTGACGGGAAGCGCAGGACGGATACGGGACAACGATCAAACGCTCCGTCCGGAGAGATGCGGGCACAGGCGCAACGAGCAGCGAAAAGAGCTTGCCGGCGTCCTGCACATCACTTTTCCCTTGGGCTATGGCGGCACGATACCGACTGACTACTGCTGCGATCTGCATTCGGCCAACCGGCAGTCGCACGATCTGCGCGGCGCTCTGATTAAACGCCAGGCAGAAGGAAGCCGTATCTGCGAGCACATATTCCAGAACTGCCTCGTCAGGGAACAGGCTCCGCTGTGCCGCTGATAGAGCCACCGGATGCATGGTCAGGTTGCGTTGGTCCGGGTCAAGCCCGTCGTTGATGTAGTCGAGCACGGTCGAAGAAAATCATCGCTTCAGCGTGTCGGTTCAACAGGCTGCCGAAAAACTCGGCGCCGGCGGGAATGTAGCGACGGCCTCTTGCCGGCCTCCGTTGAATTGAGGGGAGTTGCCGGCTGGAAGCCGGCGCTACGTCATCTCCCAAAAAACTTTTTCCGCAGCCTGCTAAGCCGTTCATGCCGTTCCCGACCAGTTCCAGATACCAGACCTCGGTGCCGTCGTCGCCTTCGATCGCCGCCGTAACGAGCGCCTTCTTCATCAACGCGGCCGCTTGCGTGTAATCGCCGTGAAGATACGCGACAATGCCGAGCTCGCCCGTCGCGCGATTCGCCCATTCCTTCTGCCCCAGCCGCGTGGCAAGCGTCTTGACCTGATTCCAATCCCGCTCCGCCGCAGCGACGTTGGTTTCCTGATCTGCATCGCCCTTTATGCCCAGGCACCCATCCGGCAGGATTTGCGTAAAGACTCGGCCCCGAAATGCCGATTATTCAAGGGGAACCCGAGTGTAGATGGAGGGTGCTGATGCGAAAAGCCTTATGCGCGCTACTGTCGCTTGCCGGTTTGCTATTTGCGGGTTCGGTGTTCGGTCAAAATACGGCACAGAAGCCGTCTGCGTTACAACACACCGCGACTGCATTGAAAGCACCGCTCAACAACAAGGACGTACTTGACCTGTGGAAGGTAGGCCTGGGATCGGACGTCATCATCGCCAAGATAAAGTCTTCCCCCTCTAACTTTGACACCTCGCCAGCCGCACTTGAGGAGCTCCGACGTGCAAACGTACCAAACGAAATTATTCTCGCGATGGTGCAAGCACCCACTGCAGGCGATTCAAGCGAGGCGAAAGTTCGGCCACCGCAAAACCCGAAGGAAACCTTGGAACGTCCTCGCAGCTACCTGGGGATGCTGGCTATTAATGAGGCCGCCCCAGCGCATGGACTCTTGGTTAAGAGAGTAGCAGCGGCCGGCCCCGCCGCACGTGCCGGGATCCAGGAAGGGGATGTTATAGAGGCTGTCGACGGGCAACCGATCGGCAGTTTAAAAGACTACGCAGAGAAGTTCTCGCTGATAGATTCCGGGACCCAGGTCAGGCTGACAATCCTGCGAGAGAATCAGAAACTCGACCTCAGCGCAACAACAGTTCCCGCCTCGCCGGAACTGGTTACGGCCGTCAAGGCCGTTGCCTACAGATCGCTCCCCTATTACAGCAAGACCGTGTATCAGATAAGTGCCGGCTCAAGCAGTACAACCTGCGGTAGTACAACGTACGGGAGCATCGATGCAACCGCCCAGCCCAATTACGGCGGTGGGGCCAACATTAGCGGTACGATTAACGGGAACACGACTAGTAATTGCACTACGATCAATCGGCCACCACAGTACGGTCAGATCGATTGGCGTACCATCTACAATTACAACCTGGTCGAGGGTGGTGGATATCGTTTCGTGATCCTGTGCAGAGCCACCGTTAGGTGGAGCAAGTGTGCGCACCTTGTTCCCGGCAGTGTGTTTGCTGCGGATGTTGAAGGCAACCGGATGTCGATCACGGCATACAAAAATGGCAATCCCAAGAAACCAGAACGCGTAAAGTATGAAATCGTCCAGGTCGCGCCCGCGCTCTTGCTAAATGGCCGGTAACCGGACCAATCGGCCGGATAGTTAGCGCTCGCGACCGCACGCTCCGGCAGTGGAATCCGCATATGGGAGCTCTTCCCGATCTCAGTGGTCACCCGTTGTGCAAGTATTTTCTTTCCGGCTACTTGTCGAAGGGAGAGGATGAAGACAACTTCCCGCGCGATGAGTTTCCCTCTGACTTTCAAAGATATGAGAATATTTTCGCGTCCGCGATTCAAACGCTCGGCCTGACTAAGGAAGCCTTAAAGGGCAGGCCGGAATTTAACTTTGACTCGGGCGACACTAACAACCTTGAGAGTGGGATCGCAATTCTCAGGGCCGTGGAGGCCCTCCGGCTTGGTGGTTTTCATAGCATCTCGCTGGTTGTGCCCAAAGGGAATGCTCCCGCCGCAGACATCACATGCGAGAAACACGGACAGAAAATTTGCTGCGAAGTTAAGGCGATCACCAAGCAGAGCAGCGGCCGTTCAGAGCTATTCCTCACTGACCAGCTCTACGAAAAGATACTCGAAAACATCTCCAAGTCCAGGAGGCAGCTCGAAGCAACTGCTGCAGAGTCGCAATGCGGGACAACGATCCTTGTTTCCGTGGTAAACTGGTTCGCGCAATCCATATATCTTGACCAAGCCGACTATCAAGGCATCGTAAACAGGCTGGAAAGAGACCGGGACCAACAATCGCTAAAAGGAATCGACGGCGTGTTGTTTATTACAAAAATGGGCCAACAATTCTGGTTTCTAAACGAACGGGCAAAATGCATCGACATTTGACAGCATTCTCATGGGGCAGAGCGGCGGTGCCGCCCTGCCCCCGAATTGGCTATTTTGGGCTAGTCTGCTGAGAGTCCGTCGATTTGGCAGCGCGTTTCGTGCGAGCTGGTTTTGCGGGTTTGCTAACCGCAGCCTTAATCGCCTCTACGTCGAGACCCCAGCGCGTGGCGGTCTCAAATAGCGGGTCTGGCTTCGGGCCGTCGCCGTAATACGAGTACGGCGTCCTGTCCCGGTGATCCATCAGCGCGAGTTCCACGAGCCAAGCTCCCAATTGCTGCAAGGATGCCTTGTTTACCAAGCCCTCGAAGAAGTCGGCGTGTCCGCGGCCATTATCTTCCCCAGTCGCTTCCACCTTCCGCTTCTTCGCCATCGCCGGCGTGATAAAGCCGTTCAGGATGACGAACTGCTCTCTCGTGTCGTATTGAAGCCCATGGAAGCACGCGCGCACCACGAGCCGGAAGTCTTCAAAGTCAAGACCCGGCGCTTTCTCGCGGATCGCCATCAAAGATGGCCTGCCGTGTGACCCGATCCGGGACGCCTAAATCCGTGTCCTACTGTGCGCCGACGGTGAGTTTTCGCCCCAGCGTGGCGTTCACGCTGATCGTCTCCCCCGGGGTAATAGTCATCGTCCTTTGCCACAGTGCGTAACCCGCTTCCTGAACCAAAATTACGTGGCTTCCAGCAAGAATCTCAAGCTTTGATGGTGTGCTTCCCACATACTTTCCATCCACCGTAATATCCGCACCAATGGGGGTTGAATCCACCGTCACAGACGAGAGTGATTGCTGCGCCTGAGCAGCGGACGGTCCGGGAGCACTTGTCGGCGAGCCTCCTGCCAAAGCAAACTTTTGCGGGTCCAAGTCCGTATCGCCATTCACAAAGGCGGTGATCTCCGTGCCCTCAGGAATCGTGATATCCTTTCCGTGCATGAAAAGGAAAAAAGGAGCGGCGGGCCAGACGATCAGGCTGGTGGCAACGATGCCAGCGGTCATCGCGCCACTGTGCCCTCCGCCCTTTACGTCTTTCACGGCCCGCAATGCGGCCCTCTCTCCGTCAGCCATCCGAACGTAGTCAATCGTAATGTTCAGTTTTCCGCCCCTGCCAAGTCGCCGTTTCGGGTGTGCGGCTGTCACGGTGCCGATCGCCGTCGCTCCCTTCTGGATAACTGCAATCCCATCCACGTTGATGGCCCCGATTGCTTGGAAGCTGATGTTATCGTTCACGTGCGCGGTCGCGGATGATACCGTCTCCATGAGTCGAAGCTTCACCGGCGTTCCATCGGACAAATAAAACTTCCCAGCTCCAAACGCCGTGCTTACCTCGAGAAGGGCGAGCGTCATCAAACTAAACTTAAAAACTGTTTTCGACATAGCGTAACCCTCCATAGAGTGCGTGTTGACCCTTGTAGGCTTATCGGCTGGGTTCCCCAGATGGTTTAATCTGAGGCCGCGATGGCTTGGGAGCGGCACAGTGCCGCTTCCCGGTCGGGTACCGAGCGCTTCGGCATCACTGAGCTTCAAAATGCGGCGGAAAATGGTGATTTTGCAGGCAGTCTTGGCTGGTTAACGAGGCTGAACACTTGACCCGCTCATCCCTGCCCGCTAAAGACAACAATGCCCTGCAATCCTTCAATTAGCTCTTCCACTGGTTCACGCTTCATCAGGCTGTGCACATAAGGAGGTAGGTTGTCGCGTGGAATCGCTTCGGGGACAGGACCAGGCTCGTAGGGAAGTTTCTGAGACTCCGCTGCTCGTCCCGCCATTGCCTGGACATTTCGGGCAGCGGCGGCAGCAACATCAGCGATGCCCTTAACAGGTTGGATGACCGAACTCTGGTAGCGGCAGACCAGACACCACAGGGGAAAAGAGCCTGGAAGAACGGTGTCCAGATCGTTCTTCCCAGCAGTAAGGGCCCCTTGAACAAAACGCGCGGCGGCTATCGTACATCCACACGGCCCTGGCACCATTGCTAGCCAGCAGTCCAGCTGCCAGAAGGGCTCAGGAAAAATTGGCGGGTTATAGAAACAATAGATGGGGAAGCATGCAGGGCCCAGGCTTTCTGCTCCCTGAATTAGCTTTTTGGCTTGGTCCTGTTTTAGCTCTTCATAGCAGGGTTGCTTGCCATCAGCCTTTAGTCTTTTGGCTTGGACCCGCAATCCAAAACCCTTCACGTTATCCACAAACCACCATTCCCAATCCGCACCGGTTTTGCTTTCGTTCCGGCGCGAAAACTTCTTCTGGATAATCTTGTCCTTCAAAGACCTTCCGAGCCGAAGGAGCAGAAAATCCGTGATGCTCTCCTCAAACACGCCAATATTCATTTGTTCGCTATCATGGAGTGTCAGCGCCACCCACCGTGAGGAGTTGACAAACGCTCTGCACCACGGGTCGCTGAGGCTTGCGCCGTTCCGCCGAACAAGCATTCCTATCCCCTCACACCGGCCCAGTTTAGCACGATGCTATCTGAGGAAAGCAAAGCTGAGGCCCCTTACGGGGCCTCGGTGGTTGTTGGCTGTTCCGCGTAACCTGCTTTCAAAATCCGGTCGGCGGCGTGAAAGATGCGCTGGGCGGAGCGTTCGCTGATCGGCTCACCCTTCGCCCAAGACTGGATGTAACCCCGGCTGTACTCCGCGCCGGGCAATCCGAGCGATTCGCAGCAGAGCAAAGCCACGGCCTCAGCTTCGACCTCCGCCACACTGCGCGGGGTCTGGTCGGTATCAGCCATGTCCTTCTCGTTGCAGTGAAGAATTGAATGAGCTAGCTCATGGAAAAGGGTTTTGAAGGGAAGGGCTGCAAGGGGATTGACGGCGATCTTGCCGCCCCGCTTTGCATAACCCTGTGTGTTGCCGTCCAGGTCCTCGAACGGGATGCGTTCAACCTTCAGCGCCGCAAGAGCCTTCTGTTCGTTCCATTCGGGGATGGCTGGCGGTTGAAAGTCGGCGCGTTCAGTCTGTGAAAGCACGAACCAGTGTTTCTTGTAAGTGAAGTGTGTAAAGGTAAATTGCTCGTCCTCCTTGGTGCCGTCGTCTCTCTTCACTGTGCGGGTGCGCGTGCAAGACAGCGGCATACAGGGCGTTAGCGCGCGCTCGCCCTTCGTGACGCGCCTTCCCAGTTGCTTCCACTTCATGAATGAGGCCAAAGGACCTGGAGTGATTGCCCTCTCCGCGCACTGAAACAACGGTAGAAGTTGGTTGCCCAAACTGTAGTTGTGAAAACGTGAGTACGCCTGATGAATGAATCCGGGCTTAGCTCAAATCCTTATCCGGCTGGAGGCACCTCTGTATAATTC
The DNA here is from genome assembly GCA_030041095.1 of Terriglobia bacterium. GTDB lineage: Bacteria > Acidobacteriota > Terriglobia > UBA7540 > UBA7540 > JASHON01. The sequence goes on along the minus strand of JASHON010000077.1, from coordinate 11,544 downwards.
CTGTACGGAGGCAGGATGATTGCATCCGCGGCCGAAGGGTTGCGTGAGGAGCTTCCTCAAATGTCCGGAACAGGAGTGTGCCCGTGACACGCGATGTTCAGAAGTACTTGGATTACCTCGACAAGGAAATGACGATTATGGGAGTGCTGTCGGCGTTTTGCGCTCTCGTTCCTGCGTTAACGTTAGACCGGGTCGGGGGCGCCCGCGAGCCTGATACCCTTTTCTACCAACTTTGGCACTGCGAGCAGTGGTACATCGTTGTCGGCTCCGTGAGTTTCATCTTAGCAGCCGGTTGGTTTTATCGGCAGCGATCGTGGCTCGCATGGTATTACGGGCAAATTAGCCTAAGCACGCAAGAATTGTACAAAAATGGGCGGGACACGAAATATTGGCTCAAAGAGACGGACTCTTGGGCTACGTGGGTTCCCTACCGCATTGCTTTCTCGCTGACTGGCTTAGGCTTCGGTGAATATGTCGCGGCCCTGATCGGCCTCCCCTATTGGAGATTTTATTGTCTCCTCTGGTTACCTTTTCTCATCGCAGCCGTGATCGAAACGCCATATCTGATACTCCTCAACAGCGAGAAGTATACATACCTTGATGAACCCTTACAGGAATTTCTTAAGTCTCTTTTCGCGAAGTGAATGGCGACGGCAGGGTTTTGCATTGTCCGGGCTATTTTACAGCCTCTGACCGTCGGGCTGATTGCTACGGAAGCAGAATCCGGCAGGAGAAAAGGGCAGAGCGGCGACGCCGCTCCGCTGAGGGGTTATCTCTTCGCGGCGCGGTTCGCGGTGGTTCGGCTCGGTTTTGCAGGCTCTGTTACGGCTGCCTTGATCGCCTCCGCGTCGAGGCCCCAGCGCGTGGCAGCGTCAAGCAGCGGGTCCGGTTTCGGGCCGTCTCCGTAATGGAAATCGGGCGTAGGATCCCGGTATTGGATGAGCGCCAGCTCGACAAGCCGTGCGCCCAGTTGCTGGAGGGAAGCCTTGCTCACAAGGCTCTCGAAATATTCAGAGTGACCTTCTCCCGCAGCAGGGTTGTGATCTTCGAAAAAGCAAGGCGCGCGGCGCTTTGCGGCATTATAATACGCCCCATGCGCTTCTACTTCCGCTTAGGGATTGCGATACTCCTCTGGCCGTGCATCGTGGCGCTCGCGCAGCAGAGTCCAGCCCAGGTGACGGTGTTGCGCGCTGCACATGTATTGGACGTGGAAACGGGACAGACTCTCACTCCCGGCGTGGTCGTGGTGCGTGACGGGCGCATCGTGGCCGTTGGCGAAACCGAAACATCGCCGGTTGGCGCGAAGACGATCAACCTGCCCGGATTGACGTTGTTGCCTGGCCTGATCGACGCTCACGTGCATCTTTTCCTGCATCCTGGCCGCGGCGAGAACATGCAAACGGTGCAAGAGTCCGCTGCGCAACGGACGGTGCAGGCAGTTCTGGCTGCCAAGGCGGATTTGTGGGCAGGTTTCACCACCGAGCGCGATATGGGCACCGAAGGAGTTGGTTCAGCCTCGACAGCCATCCGCGACGCCATTAACGCGGGCGAAATTCCCGGGCCGCGGCTCTGGGTCTGCGCCAACGCCATCTCCATTCTGGGCGGGCATGAAGATGCGCTCGGCTTCAATCCCGCCATCCTCATTCCCTCGAATGCAGACGTTGTGAACGACATCGACGACCTCATTCACACCATCCGCGAGCAAATCAAGGAAGGCGCCGACTTCATCAAGATTTACCAGACCGGACGGGATCAATTCATCGGCGGGCATTTCTTCACTCCTTATCAATTCACCGAGGAACAACTTGCGGCAGCCGTAAAGGAAGCGGCGCGCGTTCGCAAGCGCGTTGCCGTGCACGTGATGGGCGAGCCGGGAGCGCTCTATGCCGCCGAAGCGGGAGTGATGTCGCTCGATCATGCCGTTCAGCTTAGCCCGCAGACCATGCAGGTGATGCGCGCCAAAGGCATTCCCGCCGTTCCCACTTTTACGATCTTTCAGTATTTCGCCGAGCATGGCGCGCCCGGTGAGCGCGCTTTCATGCAGAAATTCCTGAGTTACAAGATTCAGCAGTTTCACAAGCAGATTGCCGCCGGGATTAGCTTTGCGGCCGGCTCTGATGTTGGACCGTTTCCGCACGGCACCCAAACTGAGGAGTACGTCCTTTTGGTGCGTTACGGACTCACACCGTTGCAGGCGATTCAGGCGGGAACATTAACAGGGGCGCGCTTGTTGAGCGCCTCGGATTATTTGGGCCAGCTCGCTCCAGGCTATGATGCGGATGTGATTGGGGTGCCTGGAAATCCGTTGAAGAACATCGCCGTGGTCCAGCACGTGCGCTTCGTGATGAAGGCCGGCAAAGTCTACCGCTTACCCAGCCAGCCGAATTGGCTAAAGACTTATTGGGCCATGTGGCTCAATCAGCCGGAGTGAACCTCGGTGTTTCAGAGGCGGAAGCCAGTGTTTTAAGAGGCACAGAAGGTGTGGCGTAAAAACTTTGGCACAGAGGAGTTTCTGGTCACCACTGACCAAGCCAAACTCGATGTCGAGGTCATCCATCGTTTCCTGGCAACAGAGTCCTATTGGGCGAGAGGAATCCCACGGGCGACTCTCGAAAGTTCGCTTCGGCACTCGTTGTGCTTCGGTATCTTCCACCAGGATCAGCAGGTTGGGTTCGCCCGCGTCATCTCCGATCACGCAACCCTTGCGTACGTAGCCGATGTTTTTGTACTTCCCGCGTTTCGTGGCCGCGGCTTATCGAAGTGGCTCATGGAATGTGTTTCTTCCCATCCCGATCTGCAGAAGCTCAGGCGCTGGATTCTGGTGACGCAAGACGCTCACGGGCTGTACAAGAAGTTCGGTTTTAGAGAGCTTGCGCATCCAGAAAGGTTCATGGAGCGCCACAACTCTGACGTATACGCCCATCGGCCAGGCCCCTCATGAGATTGATCTCGATGGTTACAGGCGTGATCGAGTCGTGACAATGCGTGCCGGCGCAGGTCTGTTCGCTATCAGGTTGCTTAACAGGCTGCGGAAAAAGCCTGTCTGCCTTGCCGAGTGGAGCGAGAGACCTCTGCATCTCTTCGAAAACAAATGCTGGGATTCTTCGCTGCGCTCTGCATGACACACGGCGCTAAGCCCTTTGTATTCAGCGAGCCGGAATCGCGCCCCGGCGCCGCGTGTCATGCCCCAGATTGGCAGCCCAAGCTGTGGACGCTCAGAATGACATTCGTTGAAGGCGTTTTTCAGCATCCTGTTACGTCATGAAGTCGCGCGCTGAGCGGTTGGCTTCAGGCACCGCTGACACTGACGTGCGCGCCTTCGGAATCGACAAACTGTGCCAGCATCCCGCCAAAGTCCTGTTTTGCGGGAGCCATGGAGAATTGGACACCCTTACCTGTCATTTCCGCGTGGAACTGTTGAAGGTCAGCCACGGTAAAGCCCATCTCGAGTCTGCCGGCTGGATTTTTGGCCGAAGCGGGATGGAGCCCGAGGGTGATCTCGCCAGTGGCAAACTCGCTCCATTCGGGCGACTGGAACTTGAGTGGTAGGCCGATAACATCTCGATAAAACTCGACAGCACGATTCATGTCTGCCACGAACTCGATGATGTGGCTAAGCCTGGCTGGCATGACGCACCTCCTTAAGGTTTGCCCGGAACCCTATTACGAAATGCCCGTACTCCCAGGGGCGATCGATCCCACTTGCATCCGAACCTGCGCCGCAAGTCAAAGCGACCTGGCCCTTCGCAACGATTCCTCGGCCCTGGCTCATCAGTCGGGCAGCATGATCTGGCCGTTGATTTCAAAGTTGCCGCTGACCGCCGGCGCTCCCGTTCCCGGCTGTCCGCCGCCAACCGAAACGGTGTATTCGCCCTGAGCTACGATGATGTCTCCGGCGCCCGTGACCATGCTGAGATCGCGGGGTTTGAGGTGGAAATTCACCACCTGGCTTGCGCCCGGCTCGAGATGAATGCGCTGGAATCCGCGGAGAGCGATATCAGGCCTGCCGGGAACATCCGGAAACTTCAGGTAGAGTTCCGCCACCTCATCTCCGGCCACCTTGCCAGTATTCGTCACCGTCACGGATACATTCAGCGGATCGCCGGCGTCGATGAGCGCGTTCGGCAAGCTAAGATCGCTGAATTGAAATTCTGTATAGCTCAGGCCGTAGCCGAATGGCCAGAGCGGCTGGCCTTTGAAGTAACGATACGTGCGGCCTTCCATCGAATAATCCTCGAATAGAGGCAACTGGTGGACGCTTTTGTAGAACGTGACGGGCAGGCGGCCGGCGGGATCGTTCTTGCCACTCAAAGTATCCGCGATTGCAGCTCCGCCCTCCTCGCCTGAATACCAGGCTTCGAGAATGGCGTCGGCATGCTCCTTCTCCCAGTTGACGGCCAGGCAGCTTCCGTTCATGAGCACCAGAACCAGCGGTTTGCCCGTGGCAGCCACAGCACGCACCAGCGCCTCCTCGGGCGCAGGCATTTTCAGATTCGTGCGGTCTCCGCCAAAAAAGCCGGGCTGGTCGATGGGCGCCTCCTCGCTTTCCAGCTTGCTGGTGATGCCGACTACGGCGATGACGACGTCCGCTTCTTTTGCAGCGGCGATGGCTGCCGGATCAGGCTTATTGTTCATCCGAGCCCACACCAGTTGCGCTTCCGGCGTGCCGCCGGCCATCTGCGCGTACACCACGTCCAGCTTCAGCGGCGTTCCTTGCTGCAAGTGAATCCAACCGAGATCGGAGCCACCGCGAAACGTCTGCGCGATCTCTCGATCTCCTAATGAAACCCGCGCAAAGCCGTTGGCCTTGATGCCAACGTAATAATTGCCCGTCGCATTCGAATTGAGAAACCCCGTCCAATGCACAAAGACGTTGTGAACTCCTTTCGCCTGCTCGGGCAGATTGCTTTCGTTCAAATCGATTGTGGATTCCACGCGCGAAGTCAGCGGGGTTGGTTTTGAGCCGAAACCCCCGCCCAAACCGTACTGAGCTTCGAGGCCGGGCTTGCCATCCGGCGTTGTGAACACGGACGCCGGTACCGGATTCCCTCCCTGGTTCGAGAGGAACTGAGTGCCAGGGACGTAAGTGATCTTTGCATTAGAAAACTCAGCCTTCATGCCTTCGAGCACGCTCACGGTGTGAGTCGGCGTACCGCTGTAGTTGCCCAGCAGAACTGCGGTCTGGTCCGCAAGCGGTCCGACAATGGCGATGCGCTGGACCGAAGGCTTCAGCGGCAGCACGCCGTCGTTCTTCAGCAGCACCATAGATTCGTTCGCCAGGCTGAGCGCCAGGGCGCGATGGGCGGCGCTGTTGAGCTCGTCCGGATTGACGTGATCGTAGGGCACCATCGACGGCGGATCAAACATGCCCAGCTTGATCCTCGCAGTAAACAGGCGAATCAGCGCCCGGTCAATTGCGCTTTCGGAAAGATATCCCTCCTGTACGGCTTCGAGAAAAGGCTTGTAATCGTGGTCGTTGGTAACTTTGGCGGTAAAATCAGCGCATTCGTTATCCATGCCGCGCTCGAGCGATATCGCAGAGGCCTGAGCTTGCGTGGGCCGGTACTGATGGCCGGTGAAGATATCGTGGACGGCGTCGCAGTCGGAAACGACGTAGCCCTGGAATTGCCATGCGCCGCGCAGCGTCTGTTGCAGGAGGAACTGGTTGGCGCAATCGGGCTGGCCATTGAGCGCAGTATAGGCGCACATGATGGAGTCCGCATGGCCCTGCACAATGGCAGCGCGAAACGCCGGCAGGTACGTGTCTTCGAGGTCGTGCCGGCTGATGTCATAGTCGGCGAAGTGCCGGATGGGCTCCGGGCCGCTGTGGGCGTCAAAATGTTTGGGCGTGGAGATCACGCGGTAATATTTCGGGTTATTGCCCTGCATTCCCGTTACATAGGCGACGGCCATGCGCGCGGTGAGGAACGGATCTTCGCCATACGTTTCCTGCCCACGGCCCCAGCGCGGATCGCGAAAGATGTTGACGTTCGGCGCCCAGAAGTCGAGTCCATGAAAGATGGTCGAGTTGCCGTTTCGCTCTGACTCGGCATGCACGATGCGCGCTTCGATGCTGATGTCTTGGGCCATCTCATGAATGGCCGGCGCGTCGAAAGTGGCTCCAAGGCCAATGGGCTCTGGAAATTCCGTTGTGCCGTTGACCATCACGCCGTGCAGAGCTTCGCTCCACCAATCGTACGCCGGCACACCCAGCCGCGGGATGGCTCGCGCTTGGTTCACGAGCTGGGAGCACTTTTCCTGGAGCGTCATCCGGTGGACCAAATCGGCCGCTCGCACTTCAGGCGGCAGGTTCGGATTCATGTAGGGCAGGGTCGCATCGTTTTGCGCTTGAGCGGCGAAAGTGACGAAGGCGAAGCTCGCGATGAGGAGCCATAGCGTGACGTTTCCCGAACGGTTCATCTCTGTAATCTCCTGATAGGTTTCGAAACGGATCCAACAAGCCGTGCGAAATGGCCGGGCCGTGCAAGAGTAGTCAAGGAGGATAATGCCGTGCGCTCAGGCTGTCAACCGCCGCTTCGCGGCTTACAATGACGCGGGGGACGTGAACGGCGACTATTACGAGGACAAACACTATTTATGTTAGGAATTGTTGGGAATGCCGGGAAGTGTGACGCCCGTCAGAACCGCAACCCGTCGCTGGCTGGAGTTCTGCTGAGCGGCCCAAGAACTCTTCAGGGCGCGGTCTGAGCTGCGGGGAGAGACCAGAGGGACAGCGGCTAAACAGGCTGCGGAAAAACTCCTCCGAGAGCCCCCAGCGGCACTCCTCAAGGTTTGTAAGTTATTGATTCTCCGTTCGAGCGACCGCCACTTTCGACCGATTTTGGCTCCGAAAAACCGTTTTTCCGCAGCCTGTAAAGCCGGGGTTTTGAAGGCGTGTTTACGGCACGGCTCAAGCCGTGCCCTGATACGGGGCGGCGAAGCGGCTGCCGGGGTACTCTGGAAATGGCGTCTCAAATGTAGAAACCGCAGGGGCGAGGCGCAGCCTCGCCCTAAATAATTTGATTGCTGGCGTTCTCGGAAAGGCAAGCCTTTCCGCACGCCAGGCGGCACAGCCGCATCAGGCCCATGCGATCAAGGACACATCACGCCGCTTGCAACGTTCTGTGATACTGTTCAACAGATGCCGGGTTATGGCCCGCAAGCGTTGAGCCCTTCGAGCGCACCGCGCGACTTGGTCCCGGAGGGGAAGGGATCGCTATCCGGCTGCGACGCGGGATTCACACGAGAAAGGAACAGGCAAATATGAGTTTGAGAGGGAATCGTTCGAAGCCGGAGAAGATTGGGCGGCGCGCGTTCTTGTCGTCGTTGGGTGGCGCGTCGGCAGCGGCAGGACTCATTAAAGGGCCGTCCGTGCCGGCCGGCGCCAGCCGCGCATTACCGCCCGCCAAACTCTCTCATGCAGCTCCTGCCGCACTCCGGCAAGTTTGTGCTGGCTATTCTGGCATTCCGTTAGGTGGCATCGGCTCGGGCTCCATCGAGATCCGACCCGATGGCACGTTCCAGGACTGGCTCATTTTTAACACGGGCGACTGGGATCCGTGGTTGCCGCCTGGCCAGACAAAATTTCCCGACCCACACACCACGGACCGGGCTCTCTCGTTTTTTGTTTGGGCAAAGGCTCAAGGCGGCTCACCCGTCTGCCGGCGTCTTGACGTCGATGGCCGCCAGCAAGAGCTTTACAGCCTGGGATGGGCACAGGGCGTGGATGCGGTCGAATTCGCCGGAGAGTTTCCTCGCGCCCGGCTTGAATACCTGGACGAAACTCTGCCCGTCAAACTTCACGCCACGTTTTTTAGCGCCTTGATTCCACACGATGCGCGAGTCAGTGGAACGCCGGGGTTTCATGGAATCTTCAGCATCAGCAACCGCGGTAAAAGGCCCGTGGCTTGCTCGCTCCTGGCAAGACTGCACAATCCCCTGGCGAGCGGGGCGCGAAGCAACAAGGACCGAAATCTATCGAATACCGTCCAAGTTAAGGGCCAAACCTGCACGCTGCTCATGAGCACGGCCGCTCAGCTTGTGGAGCGTGAAACTCTCGGCAGCCTGGCCTTATCGTTCACCGGGGGCCGGCCCAGCTTCATCGCAGCGGATTTTGGCCGGTATCTCGGGAACGGTGGGTGGTTTCGCGGCCCGTTTGGCATCACGTTTCAATCATTCCTGGTTGCCTTTCGCCAGTCCGGCAGCCTGCCCAGCCTGCCGCCCGCCGAATGTCCGGCAGATCTACTTCAACTCGATGACGATCAGATTGACGCGCTCTCTACCCAGAAGGCTGCGGCACTGATTACGGCGCTAGGCAATACGCCATCGCTCAAGTCAATTCTCGACCTTGCCAGGGCGGTTGATCCCGAATACGTTCGCGGCCAGCGGATGAAGACCACGCTGCGCGAGTTGCGCAACGTGCTCAATCAATATGCCGGTAAAGACCGGGCCGCGCTTGACTTTGGCGATGCAGCGCTTTGCACGAGCGTGCAGCTCGATCCCGGCGAGACAGCGGAAATTCCCGTGGCCTTCTCATGGTATTTCCCTTACCACATCAGCGCGAGCGGCGCGGAGTTGGGCCATCAATACGAGCACTGGTTTTCCGATGCCGCTGAGGTGAACGAGTTTCTCGTGGCGAATGCCGGGGAGCACCGCCGCAAGGTTTCAACGTTTGTTGGGGCTCTCGCATCGTCGAATCTCCCTGAAACGGTTCGATTCTCATGGGGCGCACAACTCTCGACTCTCATCAAGAGTACGTGGTGGCTGCGCGATGGCAGGTTCTCCGTGTTTGAGGGTTTGGGTTGCTGCGGCTTTGAGACGGTGGACGTAACGTATCAGGGCTCGGCGCCGATTTTGGCGCTCTTTCCCGATCTGCAGAAGAACCAGATGGAGCTGACTGCGCGCAATCAACGCGCCAACGGCCAACTTCCCCATAACTTCGAGCCGGATTTTGACCATATTGACGAGTCCGGCTGGGGCCGCGTTGACCTTAATCCGCAGTTCATCATGATTGTCTGCCGCGACTATCTCTGGACCGGGGACAGGAAGTACCTGGCGGGCGTTTGGCCCCACGTACTCCGGGCCCTCAGTTATATGTATTCGCTCGATGAAGACGGTGACGGCTTGCCCGAACGGGACACCGGCTTCAACACCTACGACCAATGGGCGCTTCAAGGAACGCCTTCCTATATCGGCAGCCTTTGGCTGGGAGCCTACACAGCGGCCCGGCGCATGGCGGCGGACGTGCCGGATTCAGAAACGGCTGGCAAGATGGATAACCTGCTGGCGAGTGCCAAGGTGAGCTTCGATAAGAAACTTTGGAACGGCAGTTATTACAACCTGTGGTTCAACAAAGGCAAGTCTGACCCGTGTTGCATGACGGACCAGATAAGTGGGATCTGGTTCAGTTCCCTGGCGGGGCTTGAGCCGGCGCTGCCGGCCAGGCGAGTGCGGCGGGTGCTGACCAAGATTTTCAAGGAAAACTTCGGACCCGATCAGGGGCTGGTGAATTCCAGCTACCCGCCGGGGACGGTTCCGCGCTTTCCCGCTTACATGAATGCGCAAGGCACCGGCAACTGGACGGGAATCGAATACGCTTCCGCTTCCTTCTTTCTGGAATACGGCATGAGCGAGCAAGCCTTCGCAATGGTCGAAGCGGTGAACCGGCGGTACGCTCGCGCGGGCCGCTGGTGGAACCATGTTGAATGCGGAGACCACTACTACCGCGCCATGGCAAGCTGGTGCACCTTAATTGCCGCCACCGGATTCAAGCCAGACGTTCCTTCCGGAAAGTTGCAGATCGTTCCCCGTCTTCCCGAACTGACTGCGCCGTGGTTTTCCGCCGAAGGTTTTGGGTTGGTCGCTTATTCAAAGGAAATGCTTGCGGTAAGTTGCCTGGCCGGCAAACTGGACTTTCGAAGTTTGGTGATTCCACTTCGCATGCCTAAGGTTCACCTGAATAACCGCACGCTTTCCCCTCGGGTTAACGCGGAAGCCGACCTCTGGAATCTCGATTTTGAAAAGACGGTGGCCTTGACGCCCGGGAGTAAACTGACGGTTATTGCGGGCTGAGAACAGGCCCGATGCGGCCGGGCGGAAGCAGGGCAGGAGGATTACATGACGCGCGTCGTCATCATTGGAGGGTTTCTCGGCGCAGGCAAGACCACGCTGATGCTGGCAACGGCCCGAAGACTTTCCGCGCAGGGTCAACGTGTGGGTTTGATCACCAACGATCAGGCGGCGGACATGGTGGATACGCGCCTGGTCCGGCTGGCAAGCTTCTCAGTGGCTGAAATATCCGGCGGCTGTATCTGCTGTCGCTTTGGCGACTTCGCAGACGAAATCCGCCGGATGTTGCGTGACGTCCAACCGGATGTTCTTTTGGTCGAGCCTGTGGGCAGTTGCGTCGATTTGGCGGCGACCGTGATGCGGCCCTTGCGCCGTTATGTGCCTGATGTGTCTATCGGTCCTCTCACGGCGCTGGCCGATCCTGCGGCATGGCTGCGAATAACGGATGAGCGCTCGCTGCCGCGTGAAACCGCGTACATCTATTCCAAGCAATTGGCCGAGGCCGATATCATTCTGGTCAACAAACGCGACATTACGAGCCGCCCCATAATGAATGTGGTCCGGGAGCAGATTGAGGCAAGAGTACCTCGGGCACGAATCCTTTCGATCAGCGCCCGGACCGGCGCGGGACTACGCCAATGGTGGAATGAGGTTTTGTCCAACGAAGGAGCGCGACAAGATATCGATGTTAATTACGACACTTACGCGAAAGGCGAAGCGTGCTTGGGCTGGCTGAACGCCATTGTGGAGCTCGAAGCCGGTGGCGAACCGCGTTGGAAACGAATTCTGCCGGAATTCACACGCGAGATGTGCAACGGGTTAGGTAAGGCTGGCGCAGCTCCTGCCCACCTCAAATGTTTGCTCACCAGCGGGAAGCTTGTTGCCGCCGCAAACGCAACGCTGGGCTCTCCAGCGCCCTCCGTCCGAGTATTGGCGGCCGGAAAGTCGAGACCAACGGCAGAATTGGTGGTGAACGTCAGGACGGCGCTGCCGCCGCGTTATCTTCGCTCGACACTGACTGTTGCACTCGAGAGCTTACGCGATACAGAAGGAAAGATCCTGAGCGAATGCAGCTTTGCTCCCGCGCGGCCAACACCGCAACACCGAATTCGAGCTCTTGCTACGCACCCGGTCAGAAGAGCAGAAAACGATCGCGGTCACTGAGCTGATTTGCCACCAGGCACCGAAGCAGCCTTCCACCGCCAGAAAAGACTCACCGGCGGACGCTGAGGCCAGCGATCCGGCCGGTATTTGCAGCGTCAATAGATTAATGGCCTAAGGGTGCGCGACATAAAAGTGAGAGTCACGCCACGCGACGGCCCTCCCAATAATCCTCAAATCGGCCATTGAGATGACAGCAGCGCAGCGCGAGGATCGCATTGGCTCCCCGAACGGTCCAGAACATGCCCGACCGTTTGAAGCGGGAAGCGATCAGCGTCTTGCATCCGGCTTCGATGACGCCCGATCCCACAAAGA
>JASHON010000076.1 GCA_030041095.1 Terriglobia bacterium | reverse complement strand
ATTCGCGGCCTTGCGGACCCCTACTCATGTCTCAAGGCCACCATCGGATCGACCTTCGCCGCTCGCCGGGCGGGAATCCAACATGCGAGCAGCGCAACGCCGGTGAGAAGCAGCGATACTGCCGCGAACGTCAGCGGATCGGTGGGCTTGACGCCATAGAGCAAGCTTGCCAGGAAACGCGTCAGCGCCAGTGCACCAGCAATGCCGAAGGCGACGCCCACTAAAGTCAGCTTGAACCCCTGGATGAGGACCATCTTGAGAACGTCGCTCCTCTGTGCCCCCAGCGCCATGCGGATGCCGATTTCGTGCGTTCGCTGACGAGTGGCAAATGCGACCACACCGTAAATGCCAATCGCGGCCAGGACGAGAGCGAGAAATCCAAACGAACCCACTAGCGTTGCCGCCAGCCGCTCGAAGACGCTTCCAAACTGCATACTGGCCTTGAGCGTGGTCACATCGAACAGGGGAAGGCGAGGATTCATCTCGGCAACGGTTCTGTGGACGGCGGCGGCAAAGGCTCCCGGGTCGCCCGCGACACGCACATGGATGGTCAACTGGCCGTAATAGTCCTGATAGATCGGGAGGTAAATCACCGGCTCCGGGCCGTAGCGCAGAAGCCGATATTTGGCGTTTCGAGCCACACCAACCACCGCCCGAGCCTGGCCGTAGATGGTGACCTTTTTGCCGACTGCATCCTGCCCCGGCCAGTAACGTCGGCAAAATTCCTGGTTGACGATGGCGACCGGCTGGGACTGTTGGCTGTCATGGTCCGTAAAGCCGCGCCCCGCTACGAGGGGAGTGCGCAAGGTTTGAAAGTAGCCAGGGCTGACAACGGCTCTGTTGATTTCCATCGATTCATGAGGCCGGGGGACGTAGCCTTCGGGCAGCACATCGTCGCTGTGAATCGTCGTGAGGCTGAGAGGCGAGAAGTCGGCCAGCGCGGCGGACTTGACCCCGGGCAACGCGCGTAGCCGGTCGAGGAGTTGCCGGTCAAACGCGATTCCTTGCACACGCGTGTTGCCAACCGACCCAAGATCGTAGGAAGCGAGCAGAACATGATTCGGATCGAAACCGGGGTCGGCGCTTTGTTCCTTCTCAAAGCTGCGAGTGAGGAGGCCGGCCGCGATCAACAGAAGCAGGGAGAGAGCAATCTGAGCCACCACCATGGTCCTGGATAGCCGCGAGCGGTGGATGCCACCGGACACCCTGGCCTCCTCTTCTTTCAGCACGGCCGCCGGAGCGAGATGCGACGTGCGCAGCGCCGGAAGTGTCCCGAAAACGACCGCGGCCAGAACCGCGAGGGCGAGTATGGCCAGCATCACGCCACGGCTGGCGTGGCCGTTGATCGTGAGCGGCAACGCGGTGGGTGGAAAGAAGCTGGCAAACGTCCCCGCACTCCAGTTGGTCAGCAGCATCGCGACGCCACCGCCAGCCAGGGCAAGCACGAGGCTTTCGATCATCAACTGGCGCACCAGTTGTAGTCGGCTGGCTCCCATGGCCAGGCGCAGGGCAATCTCTCTCCTGCGCGGCACCAGCCGCACCAGCAGCAGATTGGCGACGTTGGTGCACGCCAGCAGCAACAGAACCGTCGCCAGACCCAGCAGCAACGGCAGCGTTCGATAGAGATAGACGTTGGCCCCAAAAGGCGAGCGCCAGAGCGGATCCAGCGTGATCTGGTTGGGACCTCGCTCGATGTTGGGAGTGCTGGCGGCGATCTGCTGCATCAGCGGATTCATTTCTGCCGTGGCCTGCTCGCGAGTGACGCCCGTCCGCAGTCTTCCCAGCACGGTGAGCCAAAAAATACCGCGTTCTTCGAGCCGGTTAAAGCCCCAAACTTCGCGGTCCATCACCAGCGGAATCCAGACGTCGTCGCGGAGCCCTGTCGTGCACCCCTGGAAATGCGGTGGAGCGACACCGACCACGGTGTAGTTATGCCGGTTAATCTGAAGCGTGCGGCCGACTGCGGAGGGATCTGAAGCGAAATGGCTTCGCCAGAACGCGTAACTGATCACCACGATTGGAGCGCCTCCCGGCGAGGTTTCGTCTTCCGGCAGGAAGCCGCGCCCCAGAACGGGCTTGACACCGAGCACCTTGAAGTAATTGGCGGAGGTCAGCGCGCCGTAAATTCGTTCAGGTTTGCGGGTACCGGTGAGCGACACGAAATCATCGTGATAGGCCATCAGGCCCGAAAAGCTTCGATTGTGGCGCCGCAAGTCGACGTAGTCCGGATAAGAAAACGGAGGCGTAGGATGCTCGCTGATCGTCCCCCGCATCACACTCACCAGGTCGCTGGTGTCTGCGATGCCCGGAATAGGATTCAGCAAGGTTGAACCAATCCAACTGAAGACGGTGCTGGTGCCGCCAATACCGAGGGCGAGGGTAAGGACTGCGACTGTCGTGAAACCGGGAGATTTGGCCAGGGTGCGGAATGCGAAACGGATGTCCCGGGCGAGATCCTCCAGAAAGCGCCCGGCCCTTGCCGCGCGCACCTCTTCCTTCACTTGCTCGATCCCACCGAGTTCGATGAGCGCCTCTCGCCGTGCTTCCGGTTGCGAAAGTCCCTGTTTCATCTTCTCCTGAGTCAGCACTTCCACCGATGAACGGAGCTCGTCGTCGAGTTCTTGCTCGACTGCGCGCTTGCGAAAAAGGTTCCGAAATAAGCTCAGAATTCGCTTTGACATGATGCGTCCCATCCGGTCTCACGTGGATTGAACGGCCGCCGCCATGATCTTCACCACCTGGTTCCACTGCCGCTCTTCAGCTTTGAGTTGGGCACGCCCTGCAGAAGTCAGCCGGTAATATTTGGCGCGGCGGTTGTTCTCTGACGCGCGCCACTCGGCTTCCACCCATCCTCTTTCCTCCATGCGGTGCAAGGAGGGGAAAAGCGAACCAAAACTCACCTGAAAGGCCCCTTGGGTGATTTGCGTGATGCGCCGGGAGATGGCGACTCCGTGCAAAGGCTCCAGGGAAATTGCTTTCAACACCAGCAGATCGAGAGTTCCGCGCAGAAGATCAGTACGTTTTTGCCTCATCGCGTCCTCTTATCGCAATACGATAAGGAGTGTCTCAAAGTTCCAAAGAATTTGCAACTGCCGTTTTCAAATTTAGAGCGTTGACGCGGTCACTTCGGCGCAATGTCTTACACCCTGGACATCCGTCAGCCTAACCCTAGCCGCTCCCTTGCAGCCTCCTATCCGCGCGCCCTCCCACTTCATTCCGTAACCGGACGCGACCCTCGAGTCTGGGCCCGATCTTTCGGCCACTCGCGGGCCGTCCTGTCCGGCAGTAAGCTCGGATCGTCACTCCTCGCTCCTATGCGGCCGCCTTTCGCTCCACTTGTTACCAGGCCGGGTCCTACCGGTCGTTACTCGCCATGCCAAGCGGACGATTCAGGCAGCGGCAGCGACTTCTCATCGCTCGGTGAGTGAATTTGTGCTGGAAAGCGCCTTGGCGCGCGCGGATGAGACGCTTGCGGATCGCAGGACCTTCACGTTGAACGACAAACAGTGGAAAGCCTTCCTTGCTGCTCTCGATGCTCCAGCTCGTCCCCTTCCTCGCCTTGAGCGGCTCTTGAAAAAACCGGGATTCTTCGACGCCGGATCTGGTCAGTGACCGCCGGCCACCGCATCGAAAAGCTCCCCCCCGATCATCGCCTGGAGGAATTCGATTGCGGCCGGGATGAGTTGAACCGCTATCTTCTGCGATACGCCTTGCAGAACCAGCAGGCCGGCGCAGCGCAAACGTATCTCGGAGTCGTGGGCGATACCGTTGTTGGCTACTATAGCCTTGCCGTCGGCCAAGTCATGCGGGAGGAAGCACCCGAGCGATTAACCAAGGGGCTCGCACGCCATCCGGCGCCGATCATGCTGCTGGCGCGGCTCGCGGTAGATCGGCGCTGGCAGGGCAAGGGGATTGGCCAGGCGCTTTTGAAAGATGCCATGCTGCGCACGTTGCATGCGGCAGACATTGCCTGCATTCGTGCCCTTGCCGTTCACGCAAAAGACGAGGCCGCCAGGAACTTCTACCAGCGATTCGATTTCGTTCCGTCTCCCACTGATCCGATGCATCTCTTCGTCCTGTTGAAGGACGTGCGGCGAATGGTCGCCGGTTAGATGGTTCACTTGGGAATCCGGCGTCTTTGCTCTTTGGCAGATTTCCAAGCCCAGTGGAAAGAAGGGTTGTCGTTGCCGTCGAGCGAATTTCGACCCGTTGGCCAGTGAGGGTACAGTTCCCCGACACTGAAGAAACGGCGATGGCGGAGCGCAGCCACCACCCCACGCTCCGTCAGAAGCACACGATTTTCCGCCTTGGCTTTGTCGCGGGGCCTGTAGGGCCGCGCCGTAGCGCATGGCCAGCTCATGATAAGTGCGGTTCAGGTCAGGCTCGTGGCGGCCGACGCCGGTGCGGGTATCAGGTAAGCACAGAGCTGCCCCAAACCGTATTTGGCGATATTTGACATTCGTGCCGCCGGGCTTCTATATTGTGGCCTCAAGGCTATGTTGGCGCGCATCTTGACGATTCCCAACCAGATCACCATCCTGCGATTGATTTTCGCGCCGATCTTTGCCATTGCGGCGCTTGAAGGGCGCTATGACGCGGCGCTGGTGGTAGCTCTGCTCGCGGCAGTCTCTGATCTTGCCGACGGTTGGGCCGCCCGGAAACTGCATCAGCAGAGCGCGCTGGGAGTGACTCTCGATCCCATCGCTGACAAGATCCTCATGAGCGCTGCGTATTTGATTCTGGCATTCTGCGGATCGCTGCCGTGGTGGCTGACGTGGCTCGTGCTGATCCGCGACGGAGTGATCGTAGGAGGGGCTGCGCTGGTCATGCTGTTTTCAGGATATCAGCCGCTTCCCCCGACGCTGGCGGGTAAAGCATCCACGTTTAGCCAGCTCGCCGCGGTTCTCGCCTCCGTGGGATGGAAGGCCCATGTTCCTCTAATCAACTCCGTTGTACTTCAAAGTTGCATCTATCTGGCGGGGGTTATGACGGTCATCTCCGGGATCCACTACATGATTGTGGGCTGGCAGCGCCTGCTCCGCCGCACAGGCAATTCACTGCCTTAGGCCACGCGGCCGTAGTCCTTATCCTCGCCTCGATGCTGCATAGCCTGACATTCCCGGAAGGTGCGGGCCGTGCGTGCTTGTAGAAGGTCTGTGCCCTCAGGGTTGGGGAGGATGGCGGCGTGCCTGCTCCATTGCAATCTCGTTGATGTGGGCGAGAGCCTTGGCGCCGGAGGCGCCCTCGATGGCCCTTACAGCGATTTCTTGAACCTGTTGCTTGGCTTCGTCTGCCTGCTTCTGAAGGCCGGTCACCTGGGCAGCGGAGCGTGATACCTCCTCCTGAAGCGTCTTGATCTGAAGAGCCGCGAGTCGCTTCTCGGACTCGTTTTCTTTCTTAAGCAAGATTATCTCCTGCTCGAATCGCTGCTGGGTGGCCCGGATGGCCTCCGCAACCGCCAAGTCCGCCTCCTTCTTCAATCGCGCAGGGAATTCTTCGGATTCCTTCTTGAGCCGTGCGAATTCTTCTTCCTTTTCCTTGAGGAGCGCGTCACGCTGTTGCCAACTCTTTTCAAGCGCTTCTTGCTTCTCGCGATTCTGTCTTTCGAGCAACTTCACTTGCTCTTCGTACTGATCTCGTTCCTTCTTCCGATCGAGATTTTTCCTATATTCGTAGTCTTCCATTTCTCTCTGCCGCTGTTTCTTCAGATTCTCTTCCAGGTCCCTTCGCTCACGCTCTTTCTGCTGTAGCTCCCCTTCCCACGCTTCGCGCTGGGCGGCCACCTCCGCAGCCAGCGCCTCCTTTTGGCGAGAATAGTCCTGCACGAGTTGGTCCAGGGCGGTTGCCGCGACGTCAATCTTGTGCAGGCGCTCTAACTCCTTCCGCTCAAGCACGACGGCATCGCGAACTTGGTTGAGAGTGCTTAACTCACTAACGAGCTTCTCCGACACTTCCGACAGGGCCCGGCCGATCTCGATACTCAAGTCAGACATTCTGTGGACTAAATCTTCGGCGGTGAGTCCCTCAACCGCCTGCCGAACTTCGGCGTCCTTCAGACGCGATGATTCGTCGGCCTTGGTCCCGGCTGTTTCACGTTCAGCCTCACTTTCTTTCCGGATGTCTGCAAACTCGGCCTCCACCTCCGCGCGCGAACGCTTTGGGCGAGCAACCCCTTTAATCACTTTAGCCATCCGATGGCCTCCTACCCTGAATGCCGGACTTGACCTAGCCCCAAGCTTATAACAAACGCAATTGGAGAATGCAACATCTGATCTCGCATACCTGAATCACGCACACGAAGCGCGGGTTGCCGGGCCCCTCCGGAAGGTCTACAATCGGAAAGGTAGATTCCCTCACAAGGGCGCCTGCGCCCGACCGATTGAGCGAAAGGAAGACCTCCATGCGCCGATCACAGATGTCGATCGTTTTTTCCGCTTCGATTCTTGGTCTTGTTTTCTGCTACGGTGCAGCCGTCGCGCATGCAGCAGCACCGCAGGCGGCACAGTTGCCTTCAACCCAATCTGCGCCCCAAACCGGATCTTCTCAATGGCCGTCAGCGCCCAGCGGCCCTCAATCGACACAAACCATGCACCAACAGCCCAATCCCATAAAGGATATCGGCATCGCTGCTCCCCTTTCACGGAGACAGAAGGACGCGATTGTAGAAGAGAATTTCAAGAAGACCCAGCAAGACGTTGCCAGACTTTCCAAAATGGTGCAGGCGCTTCAGAAACAGATGCAGAAATCCAATCCCGATATTCTGTCTGTTGCTGTGTGGAAACAGGTGAACAAGATCGAGAAACTTGCGCGGAAAATCAAGGGGGAAACCCGGCTGTACTAAATGTACAGTCTTGTTGAGCCCTAAATATCCAAGTTGTGAACGTCGAGCGCGTTGCCCTCGATGAATTCCCGCCGCGGCTCGACGGAGTCGCCCATGAGTACCGTGAAAATCGAGTCTGCCTCCACCTGGTCTTCGATTCTGACTTGAAGCAGCGTCCTCTGCTCAGCATCCATCGTCGTTTCCCAAAGCTGCGAGGGGTTCATCTCCCCCAGGCCTTTGAACCGCTGGACCGTAAACGCCTTCTTGCCTTCAGCCATCACATGGTCGAGCAACTGCCTCCGGTCCGGAATGGTGATCCTGCTTCCATTCGTGGTTATGACGTAGGGCGGCCGATCGTGAGCCCGGACGCGCCGGTGCAGGTCCAACAAGCGTTTGTAGTCCGCGCTGGAAGCGAGTTCCCAGTCGATGACTCGCTCACCCAGAGTGTCCGAAGAAAACGTGAGCACGTAAAGATTATGTTCTTCATCCAGTCGAAGACTGGAAGAGAAGCCCGCGGCCTTTAGCCCGGCGGCAACCGACTCTAGCTTCACCTTATCCTCGAACTCCGCCTTCCGCCCCAACTCGACCGCTAGCATCAAGTTGATGGGCCGCCAATCACCCATCCGCTTCTCGAACTTATCGACGAGGTCTGCGTATTCGGCAAGGGCCATAAGAAAGTTCGTCAATTCGCCGCCTTCGAGCTTCGCCGTCGAGCCTGCGGACTCCACCGTATGGTCCTCAGTCGCGCGCCGCATCACTTCCCGCCGAAATTCCTTTTCGTCGCGGATGTAACGCGTCGCTTTGCCCTTTTTGATGAGATAAAGCGGCGGCTGGGCAATGTAGACGTGGCCGCGCTCAACCAGTTCCGGCATCTGGCGGTAGAAGAAGGTGAGCAGGAGTGTCCGGATATGGGAGCCGTCTACGTCGGCATCCGTCATGATAATGACTCTGTTATAGCGCAGCTTGGACACGTCGAAATCTTCTTTGCCGATTCCGGTTCCGATCGCCGTGATTAATGCGCGAATTTCGTCGTGGCCCAGCATCTTGTCGAAGCGAGCCTTCTCGACATTCAAAATTTTGCCGCGCAGCGGAAGGATGGCCTGGTAACGGCGGTCCCGCCCCTGCTTGGCAGAGCCGCCCGCTGAGTCGCCCTCCACAAGAAACAACTCACAGCGTTCCGGGTCCTTCTCCTGGCAGTCTGCGAGCTTGCCAGGCAGGCCTCCGGAATCAAGCGCTCCCTTGCGCCGTGTTAACTCACGAGCTTTTCTTGCCGCCTCGCGCGCGCGAGACGCCTCGATACACTTGGCGCAAATCTTGCGCCCCACAGCCGGATTCTTCTCGAACGACTCCATGAGTTTCTCGTAAACGAAACTTCCCACCACACTCTGGATGTCGCTGTTCAGTTTTCCTTTGGTCTGACCTTCGAACTGGGGTTGTGGCAATTTGACGCTGACCACGGCCACAAGACCTTCGCGTACGTCTTCTCCCTGGAGGTTCTCTTTCAGGTCCTTAAACAGGCCTTGGTTCTGGCCGAACTGATTGATGGCCCTGGTCAGCGCCGACCTGAATCCTGACAGGTGCGTCCCACCGTCCACTGTATTGATATTATTGGCGAACGAGAACATGGTTTCGACGTAGCCGTCGTTATACTGGAGGGCAAACTCGATCGTGACATCGTCCCGCATAGCCTCCGCACGAATCGGCGCTGGATGAATGACATTCTTGTTTTTGTTCAGGTGCTTCACGAATTCCGCGATTCCACCGGTATAGTGGAAGTCCGCCTGTTTTCCGGTGCGCTCGTCCTTCAGGTGAATCGTGATGCCACTATTAAGGAAGGACAGTTCCCGTAGTCGCTGGGCTAAAGTGTCGTAACTGAACTCGATGGACGCAAAGATCTGGGTGTCCGGCAAGAAGGTAATCTTCGTGCCGCGCCGCTCGGTCTTACCGGCCCGTTTCAGGGCCGCGACCGGCTTACCTCGCTCGTAGGACTGCTCCCATGTGTAGCGGGTTCTTTCCCCGGGCGCCTCGCGCCAGATTTCAAGATCGAGCCATTCCGAAAGTGCGTTTACGACCGATACCCCGACGCCGTGCAACCCACCCGAAACCTTGTAGCTTTTGGTATCAAACTTGCCCCCGGCGTGCAGAACGGTCATCACCACCTCCGCGGCTGACCGTCCTTCTTCCTTGTGGAAATCCACTGGAATGCCGCGGCCGTTGTCTACAACAGTCACTGAATTATCTGAGTGGACGACGACGTCAATTCGATCACAAAATCCTGCCAGCGCCTCATCTACGGAATTGTCAACGACTTCCCATACGAGATGGTGGAGACCTGTCTCGCGCGTTGAGCCAACGTACATTGCCGGCCGCTTGCGAACAGCCTCCAGGTCACGCAGCACTTTGATGCTTGTGGCGTCGTACTGTTCCGCTTCGACCACCTCAATTGCTTCCTGTTTTATCGCTTCCTCCACTAGATTTCTATCCTTCCTTGATCAAACACGCATGGGCATCACAACGTACCGATATTGCCCGACCGATTCATCGAGCGGTCGAAGTTGACCGGCGCTCTGCTCGTCCTTGAGTTCAAGGCGCACGCTTTTAATTTCCCCTAAAGAGTTGAGAAAATCCAAAAGGTATTGATAATTAAACCCAATCTGCATTTCCTCTCCGCTAAAGTCTACATCGACCACTTCATGCGCCTCACCAAATTCACCACTCGACGAGAAAATCTCCATCCGCCCTGAGCCAAACTGGAGCCGTACCGCACGCGACCTTTCATCAGCGAGCAGCGCTACCCGGCGGATCGCATCCGTCATTCGCGACTTATCCAAGTCCACGATCCGGTTGTTGTCCCTAGGCAAAACAGCTTCGTAGTTCGGATACTGCCCCGTCAAGACCCTGGACGTCAGCACGCGGCGGCTGACGGAAAAGAACAGGTGACTCTCATCTTTTGAAAACTCGACCGTAGCCTTCTCATCCGCACTCGCGAGCAGCCGCTGAAGCTCAGCCAACGCCTTTTTGGGAATGAGCGTTCTCAACTCGCCGTTCAGCCCCTCCACCTGTGTTTGCCGCTCGACGTGAGCCAACCGGTGGCCGTCCGTCGCCACCATCACCACACGGTCTGGTTTAAGTATGAGCAGGGCCCCGTTCAGCGTATACCGCGACTCTTCGCTGGCAATGGCAAATGCCGTCCGCTCGATCATGGAAGGTAAGATTCCCCCAGGAATTACGGCCAAACCTCGTGGAACCTCAGGCAGGCTGGGAAAGTTGTCTTTCGCCATACCTGCTAACTTAAAGACCGATCGCTCGCAGGAAATCTCGATAAAGTGGTTTTCAAGCCCTTTGACTTTCACGTCGGCTTCAGGAAGCGCGCGCACGATCTCCAGCAGCCGCTTTCCAGGAACCGTGGAAGCCCCCGCACTCTCAATCCGGGCTGGAGATCCACACTGCAAGCCCAACTCTAGGTCCGTGGCAGTAAGGCTTAGACGGTCTTCCGCCGTTTCCAGCAACACATTCGAGAGTATTGGAATTGTGGTCTTCTTTTCGGTGACCCCTTGTGCGAGGTCTAACTCTCGCAAGAGATTGGACCTGCCTATGGTGAATTCCATGTTTATATGCACCTATATTAGATATTTTAGTCGAAGCGGCTGTGGATTTGTGGAATACCTTGCCATCCTTAACCCCATCATGGGGATATCTCGATCGCGCTGCTTGGAACCTATTGTGAATCTCTGTGATGAGCTGTGGAAAAATCCTCGTCCGCGATATTCACACATTGCACTCGACGGGTTTCTGAAAGTTTGGCGCTAACACTAGCTTAAAGTATCTCTTAGCTTGTTGATAATCCTGTTCAATTCGCGGTTCGTTTTCCTTAACTCCTCAATTTTATTGATGGAGTGCAGGACTGTCGTATGGTGCTTCCCCCCGAATTCCCTGCCGATCTGTGGCAGCGACGTTGGTGTCAGTTGCTTTGCCAGGTACATGGCGATTTGGCGCGGATACGCCACTTGATGACTGTTATTCTTCGACTTGATCTGAGTAATCGTCAGGCCAAAATGGCGAGCCACACCGCGCTGGATAGATTCAATCGAGACGTAGCGGTCCCCGAAATCAACCACGTTTCTCAATACCTGCTGGGCCATATCCAGGGAAATAGGCTCATCAGTGAGAGAAGAGTACGCAATCAACCGTGTAAGAGCGCCTTCGAGATCGCGCACGCTTGACTTGATCTTTGAAGCCAGGAACTCTGAAACGTCCTGCGGGAGGGGTACGCGGAGCAATTCAGCCTTCTTGGCAAGAATCGCAATTTTCGTCTCGAGGTCAGGAGGCTGCAGGTCGGCTGTAAGACCCCAAGCAAACCGGGAGCGCAAACGTTCCTCGATAGCCGGAATTTCCTTAGGAGGGCAGTCACTCGTAATCACAACCTGCTTGTGGGCTTGGTAAAGTGCGTTGAATGTATGGAAGAACTCTTCCTGGGTCCGCTCCTTGCCACCCAGAAACTCAATATCGTCGATGAGCAGGGCATCAACGTTCCTGTACTTCTCCCTCAGCGAGATCATACGATCGTACCGCAGTGAATTGATCACTTCGTTCGTGAAGGTTTCTGAGGAGAGATAGGCCAAGCGCATATCCTTCCACTGGCTTTTCAGCGTGTGGCCCACAGCCTGCATCAGATGCGTCTTGCCAAGGCCAACACCTCCATAAAGAAACAACGGATTATACATCTTGGAAGGCGCCTGGGCGACGGCGCGGGCCGCCGCGTGCGCGAACTGGTTGCAGGATCCAACAACGAAGGTATCAAAGGTGTAGCGTGCATCGAGTTGGTGGGCAGCGGATTCGAAATCAAGCCGCCCCTGGACGGCTTTTGCTGAAGCGCCAGCCTTACACTCGCCGGCCTCGTCGAGCACGTACGATACTTGGCAATAAGGCAACTTCAGGTCAGTCAGGGCACTCTGGATATGAACTCCATAGTTCTCCTGGATCCAGCTTTGGAATTCCCGGTTCGGCACGATCACCACGAGCGTGTCTCCAGCGGCGCAACTCAGACGTGTCGGCCTGAGCCAGGTCTGGAAGCTCTGTGTGTTTACCCTGGTTTTCAGGTAACTGAGAATTTCCTGCCAGGCATTCATGCGACTGGAACTGACTTTATCCACGTTTGTTGTTCGCTGAGCGGCTTAACAGACTGCCCCTCGGAGCCATAAAAAGACAAACGGAACCGCGACGGCAAAATTCGCAGTACGGGCAGGCGGGTTCTGATACGAATAAATACTAACCCGTGTGTTATCTTAATTTTACTCGATGGATAACCCTACTCTGCGGATGCCGCTAAAAGCTCAATATAGCATAGCGCTTCTCTACCTGCAAAACGACATTAGGACCTACTCACAGTTCCGCGGGAACAATTTTCGGGCCAAGGCCAGCCCTTCTTCGCGTGTCCGAATCGTGCCCTCGAGTTGCGCGTCCTCGATTGCGTGCAGCATCTGCTTAAACTGAGGTCCCGGTATGTAGCCTTCCGCAATCAGGTCGTCGCCGCAGACCAACCGTTGAGGCCTAATACTCTCGGGCGGCGTCGTAAGGAGTAAGTTTCGCGCGAGCTGGTAGTTATCGAGGTTGCCGTGACTCGCAAGGCAATCAAGCCGGTGAAGCTCAAGGTGTTCCTCAAAACCTTCCATTCCTATGAACCGCATTTGCTTCGAGCGCCGCATTTGCGGAAGATCTTTGAAGCGAAGATGGTTTTGCACGAGAGCAGCAATGCGAGCGGTTTGCGTTGATGAGAGCCGCAGGCGCCTGCAAATCTCGTCCGCCATTCTCGCTCCCAATTCGGCGTGTCCGTCGAAGCGAATCCGTTCACGTATGGAGAAGGTCGCGGGCTTACCCACGTCGTGAAGTAAAACACCCAGGGCGAGCGTGGGAGAAGTGGTCTTGAGCCATTCCAGCATTAAGAGAGTATGGTTCCAAACATCCCCTTCGGGATGAAACTGGGGAGGTTGTTCCACGCCCTGGAGGGCCTTAACCTCAGGCAGGATGATGGCGAGGAGGCCTGTGGCGTCGAGCAACTCCAGTGCCCGCCTCGCTGAACCTTGAGTCAGCATCTTCAATATCTCATCGCGGACGCGCTCACGACTTACGCTGGCGATGAGTGTTCCAAGCTCTTGAATGGCGTATAAAACGGTTCGGTCGAGCGAGAAGCCGAGCCGAGCCGCAAAGCGCACGGCACGAAGCATCCGCAGGTGGTCCTCGCGGAATCGCTTGCCGGCCTCTCCAATCGCGCGGATCCGCCGATCGCGAATATCCGCTTCTCCGCCGACGTAATCGATCACTCGGCTTTCGGCCGGATCGAAGAGAAGTCCGTTGATGGTAAAGTCGCGCCTGCACACGTCGTCTTCCGGTCGCTGAGCAAAGCTGACTTCGCTGGGCCTCCTTCCATCGATATAGGTTCCGTCGGACCGGTAAGTCGCCACTTCAATCATCCCGGAGTCACGCGAAACCTGGACCACACCAAATCGTGCGCCTACCAGCACGCTTTGGGGAAATAGTTTAACCACTTGCTCGGGCCGGGCATTCGTCACTACATCGTAGTCCTTCGGCTCTCGTGCCATCACCAAGTCACGCACGCAGCCGCCGACGAAATAGGCTTCGAAGCCCTCCTTGCGCAAGGACGTCACGACTTCCGTGGCATCCTGCTGTTTTCGATCCATGATGTGAGCATTTTAACGCAAGAGCAGCTTCACGCGAAGGCACGCAGCCAGCACGCAGCCGGGCATTATGGATATCGCTCCCACCGTGCCTGGCATTTTCCATCTGCGTCCGACGGAATCTCTGGACGGCGATGCGCTGCATTTTGCGCCGAACGGCGCTGAAACCTTACACCGGTAAGTATGGATGGTGATAGACTGGGTGCCTTTGTATCCCGCATTGGGCGGGACGTTTCTTCACGTTATTTTTCGGGGGCGGATGTGAAACCCGCCCCTCCTGCCTTCAGACCATGAGGAGATTGAATGAGTGGACGTAAGATCGTGTGGCGAGTATTGAAGTGGGTCGTAGGCATCGTGGTCGCGCTCCTCATCGTTTTTTTCTACGGAGTTTTCCCCTGGCTGCTCTCTTATTTCGTCACCGGCAACCCAGCCCATTTTCGCCGCGAAGATCCCGGCAAGACACCTGCTTTGTTTGGGATGAAGTTTCAAGACATTCAATTCAAGTCACGCGACGGAATCGTTCTGAGAGGCTGGTATGTCCCGGCCGGTATTGCCAAGCCCGCGCGGTTGGGAAAAAAGCAGGTTGCCGGGAGCCGTGACCTCGAGCCAGCCAAGGGAACGATCATTTATTGCCATGGTTTTCACGAAACTCGCCTGGAGATGCTGCCGGAGGCACAATTCGGACACAGCTTGGGCTATAACGGCTTGCTCTTTGACTTTCGCCAGCACGGGGAAAGCGGCGGGACGGTCACTTCCATTGGTTATTGGGAACGGCTGGACGCCGAAGCCGCGGTTCGGGAGGCGCTCACGAAGGAACGTGCGGACCATCCGGTGATCCTCTGGGGGATTTCCATGGGCGCGGCAGCGGCGCTCATGGCTGCGGCGGAAGATCCCAAGGTTGACGCTGTCATCTCAGACAGCACGTTTCTGACTTTTGACAACGTCATCAAGCATCATTACGGCTTGGTCATCCACTTCATCCGGCGCCATTGGTGGTGGTTCCCGCCGCTTCCATCCTTCCCCATTTCTGATGAAGTCATTGCCTGGTCGGCCCGGCACGCTCATTTTGATCCTTCCAATTTCAACCTCGAGACGGCCGTCGAACGTATTGCGCCACGGCCGGTCCTTTTTGTTGCTGTCAGACACGACGTACGCATGCCGCCGCACATTGCCCTCACGCTCTATTCGCTGGATCGGAGTCCGGTCAAGGAAGTGATCGTCCTTCCTGGCCATCGTCACGGAGAAGGCTTCAATGACGCGAGAACACCCTACGAAGCGGCGGTGTCTAAATTTCTGAGCGAAGTGCGCTGATGGTTGCGCATCTTACCACGTTGTGCTCGCCACGACTTTCGGAGGACCGGCGGTTCCGTCAATCACGCTGGTGGTAACGACCATTTCGAGGTTCCTCTTCTGCCAGCCGCGAGGGACAGTTCCAAGTCCATCCTCCATCGCGCTCTCGCGGGAAACGAATGCGCCTGCAGCTTGCGTGCCGTATTGTCCCACTCCCGCCACCGCAACCAGCAGTTGACCTGTTCTTGAGTCTAGCAGACGTGCGATGATCGCATAGTCCTTGTCCACAACGTTGCCGTAAGCATCAAAATGCGGACGCCACATGCGTCCTTTCAAGTCCCGATCCGCGATCCATCCCACGTTGTTGTGCTCGCGGAAAACAAAGCGCAAACCAGAGGTCAACTGGAGCGTCCACGAATTGTCGAAGGCTCCCACCAAAACCGCCGGCGAATTGCGCAGATCGCTATAGGAAAAGTCATGCCCGGCGCGTACCTGGCTCGCCTTATGGATCCGCTCGAATAAGGCAGATAGTGATGCGGAAACGTAAGCGTCATCCTTGGCCACATAAAAGTTGGCCAACGGGTCAATCTGTTTCCATCTCAAGAGAGTGTTCGGGTCGAGCTGAAGCAACGTGTTGAACCGCTGCGCTTCCGTGGCATATTCTCCGGGATGGGCGCGGTTCCCCTTTGCATAAAGGCTCAAGCTGGGGCGATAGCCCACTGGAGAGGCGAGGCAAATCAGCACCGGCTGCGGGGAGGCGAGAACCGGCGCCCAGAACTCCTGTAGCGCGGGCGGTACGGCGGGCCGAGTGCGCAAGGCGAAGTCACGAACGAGCAGCAGGACGATGGCCAAGGCGACAAGCAGACTGGCGGTTACCCAAGGCCAGATGCGGACCCGTAGAGGAAGCGGCGGCGCGTTTCTGGGAAGATGCTCGCGCGCAACAGCAGGATGGCTTGACTCGGCGGTTGCCTGAGCCCCGTACTGTTCCCAGTGGAACTCCGCCGCGTAGGATCCCACCGGGATCTCGATGCGAACGTTTGGAGAAACAGCCTCTTCGGCATAATACTGCGCCAACCGCCTCCTCACTTCGCCAGCTTTCACCCGAACAACCGGATCGTCGCCCGTTTGGTACGTGGGAGGCCGGTGAAAGAGCTCAATGCCGATGCTGCGCTCCTTCAATTCTTCGCTTTTGCCACTGAGCGTATGTTCGACTACGTAAGATAGGAACTGCTGGCAGCGTCTGCTGGCGCCGAATGCCTGACTCTTCAAAATGCGATCCAGTTCCAGGCGAATGGTTCGCACCTGATCGTCGCTGAGAGAGGACACGTGCTCCGGTGACGCTTTGGCATCACTGGCATCCGCTTTCATTTTCTCCCCGCCAAAACCATTACAGATATTATACCATCCCGGAAAGTCGGCGCTTCGTGCAGGGGCGCGAGAAGATAGACTTGGCGGCGGACGAGACTGCCGGGCTTAAAGGCTGCCGGATCCGCCGTGACACAGATACGTCCTCTACGTTCAATCAGTTAATTCGGGCTGGTACTCATTGAGGGCCGCGTCAAAATACAGTAACAAACCGTAACGAACGTCCGCAGTACTGGATTTGGTGACAGAGATGATCGCTCTTCGGAGAGAGCTGAAAATCAAATGGACGGCCAAGCCGGGCGTGAGGAGGCGGCGCAAGCCTCCGCCTTTGGGCTACTCAGGCTATGGAAAAACTCGACGCCGCCGCGAGTGTAGCGCCGGCATCTTGCCGGCCTCCGTTGAATTGAAGAGAGTTGCCGGCTGGAAGCCGGTGCTACGTCAGCCTGTGCTGCCCAAGGCTCCATGTTCGGTCCCCCACCGCTGAAGGAGCGGCAGGCAAATTAGCGTCATTTCGCCGGTTGAGCCTTGGCGAGCGCGCTGTCGACGATATTGAAGAAGACCTGCGGGGGCGCGACGCCGGACACCATTTTACCGTTGATGAAGAACGTTGGAGTGCTGCTTACACCAAGCCCCTCACCTTCACGGTAAGCCTCTTCAACGATGGGCAGAGTAGCCTTGGAGTTCAAGCAGGCGCTGAATTTGTCCGCGTCCAGCCCGACCTGAGTGCCAAAGTCCAGCAACTGCTGGCGTGCCGTGGACGGCGTGATCTTATCCTGGTTCTGAAAGATCGCGTCTCGATAGGGGAGAAAATCCGCGGCGTTGGTCCGGAACGCGCACTCTTCCGCCATAGCCGCCGCAACTGCCCAGGGGTGAATGGTATAAAGTGGAAAATCTTTGTAGACGATGCGAATCTTGTCCCCGTACTTCGGCAACAATTGCTTTTCGATGAACTGTTGTTCGGCCGCACAGTGTGGGCACTCCAGGTCCGCGTACTCGACAATCGTGACGGGCGCGTCAGCCGGGCCCGATGACGCCGCTCCCTGAGTATGGATGAGGCTCTCCACTTCCACCTGGGGGTTATCGTTCAGACCGAAAACGTTTCCCTCGACCAGATAATCCCCGTCTTTGGAAACGTAGAACTGCGACGATTCCCTCTGGGACCCGTCCTGGATCGTTACGGTGGTCAAATCAAAGCCTGAATAAATGGAGGGGCGGAGCGGCCCAACGTCGACCGTGGCAGACGGCGCAATCGAAAACCGATCACGAAGGTATGTAGCAATCTTGGCGCGCGTCGCCTGATCTTGGGTAGCAGATGCGGCGGGCTCGCCAGGCTTGCCCTTCGCTTGAGGAAACGCAGTAGCGCCGAACAGGACGACCGCGAAAAGTACTTTTGTCACCCATTCCTCCTTGCTTGAGCCTGAGTCGAACGACGGCGGCTGATAAGACCGGCGCGAGGCCAGCCGCGTAACGGGACTATAGGAGGGACTGATTCGCCGGCAAGTTTCGAGGTTTTACTTCGCAGCAGCTTCACTGAGAGCTTCGTTGATCGCGTTGTAAAAGTTCGACGCTGGTTGGCCGCCGACCATGATCTTCCCGTTGATAAAGAACGTTGGCGTGCTGTCGACTTGTAGTAACTGGCCTTCGCGCACGTCGGCCTTCACCCGCGGGAGGGAGGCTTGGGAATCAAGGCACGCTGCCAGCTTAAGCCGGTCAACGCCGGCCTGATCTCCCAGCGAAAGAAGTTGATCCCGAACGTTGGCAAGACTGATAAGGTCCTGGTGCGCAAAAATGGCCGTGCGGTATTGGACAAAGGCTTGAGGATCGATTTGATAAACGCATTCGTTGGCAACCGCCGCCTCGTGAGACCAAGGATGCATGGTCGGCGGCAGCGGAAATTCTTTATAGATGATGCGAAGTTTGTTTGGGTAGTGGGGCAGAATTTCGTTTTCCAGCTCCGGTTGCATGCGCGCACACTCCGGACATTCGAGATCCGCATACTCCACAATGGTCACCGGGGCGTTGGGCGAGCCGGAGAAGGGCTGATCGGTTGTGTCGATCATACGCTCGATCTCACCAGGCCCGCGCAGAACGTACACCGGACTCAGCACACCATATTGCTTGTTGGACGTCACGAAGAGGGTTGCCGCCCCTTTCTTAGCGCCGTCCTGGAAGGTCATTGTTGTTTCGAGATAATTCGGAACAACAGACCGCTTGAAAGGTCCCAGGGATAAATCCCAGGTAGGAGGTACGTGGTAAAAGGCGCGTGTATCCCGCAGGAGATCGGCATCCGTATTCGGGCCCAGATAAAACATGGGTGTTAGTGCGAAATATCGCCCGTTTTTGGAAATGCTCACAGCCCGCGACTGGCTTTTTCCCTGCGCGACCGTGGTAACTGTCACCTCGTAGTACGAAGGGTTCTGGGAGCTTCCGAACGGGCCTACCTGAATCGGGTCAGTATCCGGAATGGCATATTTTCCCCTAAGGAAACTGATAATCGTCTCGCGAAGCGCGGATTCCGACGGGCCGGTGGCAGTCACTCCCGAGACCGGCAGCAAACCCAGCAACGTGATCGCAGCCACGACAGCGACGAGATCCTTCTTAAAGTCCCGAATCACCCGCCAACACTCCTTATCCTTTGCCTATCACGTCCATAACGCCGTGCATTTGGATTTTAATGGACTCTGGGCCAGAAAATCAATTTGACCTGGCTTCGCGCCTCTTGTAGCTGTCCACCTTTCGTGAGACTGGCCTTGAGTGCAAGCCGAGCACTCAGGGTGGATGGAACGGGTGCCGGTCTGGTATGATAAAAACCCGTTCGGAATGTCGTGTTTTACCGATAAGGCGCCTTAAACGGGAATTGCAATGTGCTCCGAGGAGTCATGAGATGGAAGCCCTGAAGCCCCCTGAAGACGCCATAACGCCGAAGATGGGCCGGCGGAGATTCATTGGATGGGCCATGGGCATTGGCGGAGCCGTCACGGCAGTGCTTCTGAGCATACCGCTGGTCCGTTTTGCTCTTTATCCGATCTTTGGCGGGTCATCCGGGGCTCGCTGGTCTGGCTTGGGCAGCATCGATCAGTTCACCCCGAACTCTGACCCCACGCGCAAGACCATCAAGGTGATGCAATTGGCGGGCTGGCAAGAGGGCATGTCTGAAAAGGCCATTTATGTGACCAAGGGAAATCGCAACGGCTCCCTGAACGGCGTGGAAGTACTCACGGCAGTATGTCCCCATCTCGGGTGCGATGTGCAATGGGCAGCCGGGAAGGGGATTTTTTATTGTCCGTGCCACGGCAGCCGGTTTGCGCCGGACGGGAAGTATCTAGCCGGACCCGCTCCGCGCGGCATGGACACACTGCCGCTTCGCTTGAGCAACGGCCAACTTGAAGTCCGGTACCAATACTATCGCAATCTCCTGCCCAACAAGGAAATCGTAACCTAACCACCTCATGAACAACGGAACGGAAGAACGCGGGCCTGGGCGCACCGCGGCGTGGCTGGATGCACGGACGGGATACATGGCCTCGCTCCGCACGCTTTTTGAAGAGCGCATTCCTGGCGGTGCGCGCTGGTCCTATGTTTTCGGCTCCGGTTTACTCTTTCTTCTTCTTTCCCAGGTGGTCACCGGCATCTTTCTAGCGCTCTACTTCGTTCCTGCCGCGGATCACGCGCACAAGACGGTCGCTTATATTACGAAAGTTGTGACGGACGGCGCGTTCCTGCGGGGCATTCACTCTTACGGCGCAGCCGTCATGGTGGTGCTCCTGGTCATCCACATGACGCAAACGTTCATGTATGGCTCGTATAAGGGCAAGCGCGAGCTGCTCTGGGTATCCGGCTGCATCCTGTTTGCTTTGGTGCTGGGCATGGCTTTCACCGGCTATCTGCTTCCTTGGGATGAGCGTTCCTACTTTGCGACTGCCGTCGGGACGAACATCATGAGCGAAGTGCCGTGGATCGGGAACTGGATGAAGCTGGCTTTGCGAGGGGGTGAGGGGATGAATACACTCACCGTCTCACGTTTTTACGTGATGCATGTTTTCCTTATTCCCTTGTGTCTGCTGGCCTTTGTTGCGGCGCATCTGCTGTTATTTCGCAAGGCGGGGCCGGCAGGAACGCCCGCTCTGGACCCGGTAGCCCCGGCGCCGGGGCGCTGGGAGACGTTCTATCCCAAGCAATTGCTTTTCGATGCCTTGTTTGCGCTGCTGTTGATCGCGATTCTGGGCTTGCTAGCACACTTTGTTCCCAAAACACTGGGACCGGTGGCCAACCCCGCAGATACCGCCTTCATTCCCCGGCCGGAATGGTACTACCGTCCGCTGTTCCAATGGCTCAAGTATTGGGAAGGCACTCGGACGATCATCGGAATATTCGTTGTGCCGGGGATCATCACTGTTTTGTTGTTGGGATTGCCGTTCTATGATCGCCGGCTCGAGCGGCGCCCGTGGCGGCGGCCGGTGGCCGTCGGCGTCTTTTCGTTCGTTCTTGTTGGACTCGTCGTTTTGGGTATTGTCAGTTACCGTGCGGACGCGCATGACCCTGCTGTGACGGCCCAGCTTGCGCGACAGGAGAAGGCCGAGCAGGCCTTTATGCATTTGCCGTTCAAGCCGCAACTCTCAGTGAGCTTGGCGGTAGCCGGGCTTAAAGCAAACGCAGTGCCTCCGAATCCGCTCGCCGCTCGCGGCCAGCAGATTTTCGCTTCCAATGGTTGCATTATGTGCCACGGCCAAGGCGGGGCCGGAACTGCCGTGGCCGTCAAGCTGATTGGAATCGGCGCCAAGCTAAGCCCTGAACAACTGGCAACTCTTATTCGACATCCCAATGCCCGAATGAAGGCAGGCGGGATGCCAAATTTCCCCCTTAATGATGCTGACATGCAGGCCTTGATCGCCTACCTCGACAGTCTCCACTGACGCTAGAATAGCCGCGCAGGCGATTGGGTTATACTATGTATAACTTCGAATGACCCCTCGCCAGGAAAAAACATCGGCCCTTTGGGCGCGGGCGCTCTCCTACGTGGGCCTCAGTTCCATGATTCCGCTGAGCACGGCGGCGGGATGTCTCGGCGGGTGGTATCTCGACCGCGCTCTGCACACGGAACTCGTCTTTACCGTCGTTGGCGGAATCGCAGGCACTGCCGTGGGAATCGTGGAACTGGTGCAACTCATCGCCCGCACCGAAAAACAGGCGGAACGGCAGGATGAGAGGGATGGTGAGCCCAAGAGTTGAAACGCGGCTGGTTCAGTGGATGGTTCTGATCGGATGCGCGGGAGCGCTCGGGATCGCGGTTGTGGGCCAATTGCGATTCGCCGCGGGCTTTGTGGTGGGTACTAGCGCAGCGACTCTCGGTTTCATTTGGCTTGAGACAGCCGTGGGACACGCTTTGACCGCCGCGGCCGGTAGCGCCGGGAGCAGCCAAAAGACTGGCACAAAGGGGCTGGTCTTAAAATTGATTCTACGGTATCCTATGCTACTTGGTATTGTCTATCTTTTCTACCGAACAAAATGGTTGCCTTTCTGGGCCGTATTCGCCGGGCTTCTTGTGCCTCTCGCCGGCGCGGTGGTAGAGAGCGCTTATCAGCTCACGGCCATGCTCTTATCGTGAATCATGGTTGGACAGCATCAATTCTGGTTTGCAGCGCTGCTGAACAAGCTGGTTGGGGGCTGGGTGACCTTTTTGCTCGTCAAGATCGGGTTTCCGCCCGCCAACCCCGCGCAGCCCATCCCTAAGTACGTGGCTGAGGAAGTCCTGGTTCTGCTCGTCATCATTGTTGGAGCAGTGATCCTGCGGACGCGGCTGTCAGTCGAAAAACCTGGACGCTTCCAGCTCGCGATGGAGGCGGTTGTGGAGTTCACGCGTAACATGGGCGAAGAGGTTGTCGGGCCGGATGGCCGGCAATACGTGGCTCTGGTTGGCACGCTTGGAGTTTTTATTTGCTTATGCAATCTGATGGGCCTCATTCCGACGCTCGACAGCCCAACGGCTCATGGTCCCGTGCCGCTAGGCTGCGCGACGCTCGTTTTCCTTCATTTCAATTTCCAGGGAATCAAGCGCCACGGTCCACTGGGTTATCTGAAGCATTTGTCCGGTCCCATGATGGCGATTGCTTTTCTGATGCTGCCGGTCGAAATTTTCAGTAACGTGATGCGGATGCTTTCGCTGAGCGTTCGTCTTGGCGCCAATATGCTCGCGGGCGAAATTCTGGTGAAAATCTTCACCCGGATGATCCCCATAGGGCTCCCTGGGATTTTCATGGCTCTGCACGTTTTTGAGTCTTTTCTGCAAGCGTATATTTTCATGATTCTGCCCTTCCTTTATATTCGCCTGGCGGTTCAGAAGGAGCACTAACGCGAAGGCAGGAGCGCGGACTGAAACAAAGGAGAACAAGGTGCTACAGAAGATACTGATGTTGTTCATGGCAGCGGTTGGATTGCTGGCTGCCGTCCCGGCTTTCGCACAGGGCACGGCGCATGCGACGGCCGGTACGGGTGTAGGATTAAGTGCAATCGGCGCTGGCATTGGCATGGGCATTGCTGCGGGTCTCTGCGGCATCGGGCAGGGAAGGGCCGCAGGCAGCGCGTGCGAAGGCGTGGCGCGCAATCCAGGCGCCCGTCCCGCGATCTTCCTTTTCATGATCCTGGGCCTCATTTTCATCGAGTCTCTGGCGCTTTATACGTTCGCGATCGTCATCATCAAAGTCCATTGAGCCTGCGGGGTTGATGGACCGACCTTTTCGCGCTGTTGCTTGCTGACGGTACGCCCGTTTTCGCTTAGAGTCCCGCAGGGCCGGTCCAGCCCTGAGAAGCGCCGCCCGTCAGCCCACGGACGGTGCCATGACACTTGACCGACCCTTCAGGCTGGGCGCCTCCGCGGCCCGGTTTCGCAGAAGCTCCCATGAGACATGCCCACCCCGAAACAGGAAACCCTCACCCGCACCACCCGATCCCTCTCGCTGATCGGAGCGTTCCGAGTGTCGCGGAGCGTCGCTGCGGGGATGATCACCATCGCCTTTCCCTATCTCATCCTGCGTAGGTTGCACGATACTGCGCTCATCCTGGGCCTGCTTTATACGGCGGGCGCCATGGCGACGGCGCTCTTCGGCCTGGTTTTCGGCTTCCTTACAGACCTCTGGGGGCAGAAGAAGAGCCTGATTGCCGTAGGATTGATGTTGCCCTTGAGCGCCGGCCTGGTTTTCATCTCGCGCTGGCTGCCCGCGCTCTTCCTGGCGTCTATGCTAGGAGGGTTCTCGGCCACCGGTTCGCTGATGGGCGGAGGGGTCGGCGGAGCGGCTCAAGCTCCACAGGTGGTGGCGCTTGCGGACTTGACGGCGCGCGGCAGGCGCACTTTCATTTTCTCCCTTTTTACATTCATCAGCGGAATTACGGCGGCAATCGGCGCGCTGCTGGCACGTCTTTTTACGGCCCGCGATGTATTCGCAGCCGCGGCGCTGATTTCATTGCTGGGCATCGCATGCCTCTTTCCCGTGCACTTCAGCGAATACCGCGGCAGGCTGGGGCGGCTGCAGAGCAAAACCATAATCGGCAAATTCACGGTGACGGGTGTGCTGAACGGGCTCTCCGCGGGGTTGATTGTTCCCTTTCTAATCCCCTTCTTCGTCATCGTGTATCACGTACCTAAATCGGAGATGTCCGTCTACGGGTTTGTGGCAGGCTTGCTTGCCTCGCTTGCAGTCCTAACCGCTCCGCAACTGGACCAAATCTGGGGATTTGTGGGCAGCATTGCCGTGACGCGAGGAGTGGGTGTTGCGCTTCTCTTGCTGCTTCCCCTCGTGCATGACCTGCCGCTTGCCTTGCTGGTCTATTTTGTAACACCGGCATTGAGAGTGGCGGCCATGCCCGTCCAGCGCGCCGCGATGACGGAGTTGGTGCGCGGCGACGAACTCGGGCGCGCGCTGGGCCTGAGCCAGGTGGGGCGTCTGGCCGCTTCTTCCGGCGCGATCGCGTTCACTGGCGCTATGTTTGACCTTTCCGATATTGCCCTCCCTTTCTACGCCTACGCCGCAATCATGGCGTGCAATATCTATCTCTATATACGCTTCTTCAGGTCGGTGGAATCGCGCGAGGAGCAAGACTAGATGGGCCGGCCCTACAAAGCGGAAATCCTCCTTGTGATCGTCGCCTTCATCTGGGGCGCGACGTTTGTGGTCGTGAAGGACGCATTGGCCGATGCTTCTCCCCTCGTTTTTCTGGCAGGCCGCTTCACGCTAGCCGGTGTAGCGCTTTTTCTGGTCTTGGGATGGAAGGACTTAAAGCCGCGCGTTCTTCTGCCCGCAGCGTGGCTGGGCGTTCTGCTTTTTCTGGGCTATCTTTTTCAGACGTGGGGTCTGGAGTCCACAACGCCCGCAAAGTGCGCGTTCATTACGGGCTTCAGCGTGATTCTGGTCCCGCTCGTCTCCGCGCTCATGGGCCAGCGACTGCACGCGGCGAGCGCGACGGGAGCACTACTGGGACTTGCCGGCCTCTATTTCCTGATCGAACCCTCCGGTTCGGCGTCCATCAATCGTGGCGACCTGCTCACTTTGTTCGGCGCAGTGGCGTTCGCGCTTTATATCATATGGGTGGGCCTATTCGCGCAAAGATATTCGTTCGTCCAGCTTGCCCCAGCCCAGATTCTTGCCGTGGGCATCTTCGCTTACGTGACGCTGCCGTTCGATCCGCAATATCACTTCCAGCTTACGCGAGGGTTAATAGCGGCCATTGCCGTCACGGCGATTCTCGCGACAGCTTTTGCCTTTGCTGTCCAAAACTGGGCGCAGCGGTACATTTCGGCATCGCATACGGCGCTGATCCTCACCTTGGAGCCGGTTTTTGCCGCCTTGATCTCATATTGGCTGGCGGGCGAACGGCCGGGCGGGCGAGTGCTCCTGGGTTGCGCGCTCGTGCTTGTGGGAATGGTGGTTTCAGAGCAGTTGGGTGGAAGCAAGCTGTAATTGAGGAACCAACGGCGCGGAAACTTCGTTAATCACTTCAATGACGCCGGTCTTCGAGCTCAGCCAATTGTCGGTGCGTTTCGGGCCGAAAACGATTCTCAGTGACCTCAATGGCTCATATTCGGCGCGTGCCACCGGGTTGTTGGGTCCGAACGGAGCGGGCAAATCGACTCTCATCAACACCCTGCTCGGCTTCTATCAGCCGGCTGCGGGCGCGGCGCGCGTTTTCGGCTTTTCCACCCGCGCCGAACCTCGCCGGATCCGCAGCCTTGTGGGCTATATGCCGGAACACGAATCGTTCATTGCGGAAATGACGGCCGTGAGTTTCGTTCGAATGATGGCAGAGCTTTCCGGCCTGCCGCCCGATGCGGCGCTCGAACGCGCGCACGAATCGCTCTATTTCGTAGGTTTGGGCGAAGCCCGCTATCGCGCGCTTTCAACCTATTCATTGGGCATGAAGCAGCTTGTGAAGCTGGCGCAGGCCATCGCACATGGGCCCAGGCTGCTGATTCTGGACGAGCCCACGAATGGCCTTGACCCGCCTGCGAGGGAGCGCATGATTCGCCTGATCCGTGGAATGCGCGATAGCCAAGGCCTGAACATCATTCTGTGCTCCCACCTGCTGCGGGATGTGGAAGAAACCTGCGATGAGGCGCTGATCCTGAAAGACGGCTGCATTGTTCATCACTCGAATCTGGCAGAAGAACGGAAAGCCAACCGCCGATTCCTCGAGCTGGAGACTTACGGAGGCGATGGCGGCTTTGCCGACGCAGCGGAAAAGCTAGGATGCGAGTGCGCAGTGAGCGGACCGGGGCGAATGAGGATGGTTCTCTCGGAGGGCTTTGAAATCCGCTCGCTGTTCAGGCTGGCCGCTGAAAAAAACGTTCGAATTCGCCGGCTGAACTTCCGGCGTGATTCGCTCCAGGACATTTTCTTGAAGGCCATGGAGGGTTCCGATGGCCGTCTATAGAAAGAGCTATCGCGGTTATTCCGGGAAAACAACTCCGGAATGGAGGCGCTTTCTGGTGGTCGCGCGTTATGCCGGCCGCCGCCTGGTTCGGTCGCGGCTGCTGGTGGCTTTTGTGGCCGCCTGTTTCCTTTACTCGATCGGATGCGCCGTTTACATCTATGCATGCCACAATAAACTGGTTCTCTCCGTGCTCGGAGTGTTGGGAGCGAATCAGGCGACGCTTGTTGGCTCAACGTTTTTTTATGTTTTCCTGCAGGTGGAAACGGGCTTGGCGCTTATCCTGACTGCGCTCGCGGGCCCAGGCCTGCTTTCTCCCGATCTGACGGACCAGGGAATCGTGCTCTATCTTTCGAGGCCGTTTTCGCGCGCCGAATACCTGCTGGGCAAGTGGTTGGTACTTCTCGCCCTCCTTTCCGGCATCACCTGGTTACCCGGCTTGGGGCTTTTTGCGATTCAGTCGGATCTTGCCGGTAGCGCTTGGCTCCTGGCGAATTTGTGGATGCTGGCAGGGCTTTTCTTTGGATCCTTCTATGCCATTCTGATGCTCTCGCTGCCGGCGTTGGCGTTTTCAGCATGGTTCAGGCGAAAGTTGGTTGCCGGAGGAGCGTTGCTTCTTTTGTTTATCCTCGGTAGCGGATTTGGCCAAGCCGTGAATGCGTCGCTCAGGACGCATGCCGGCGATTTCCTCGCCTTGGACCATCTGATGCGCATTGTGCAGAGCGCTCTCTTTCGGAGGCCGTCTGCGCACGCCGTATCCGCAGGGGCTGCATGGGCTGAATTGGCCTTGCTCTCGATGCTATGCTTGGCGCTGATCATCCGCAAGATTCGGGCGCGCGAGGTGGCGCAATGACGGATGCGAGTCCTGCCAACCCGGTCGAGTCCAAGCGTCCGGCCATCGTTTTCGAAGATGTATCGAAGTATTACGGCGAAGTTTTGGGGGTGAGCCATGTGAATCTTACGATTCCGCCGGGCATCACCAGCCTGGTTGGCCCAAACGGTTCAGGAAAGACGACTCTCATGAACCTGCTCACAGGCCTGATCCTGCCCACGCGCGGGCGACTCAGCGTGTTGGGCCTATCGCCTCGTAGACCGGAGGAGTTCTTCCGTCGAGTAGGCTATTGCACGCAGTTTGATTCATTTCCGAAAGGCCTGACCGGATACGAGTTCGTCGCGAACTACCTGGCCCTCACGGGTCTTTCCATCCTCGAGGCCGGCAATCTGGCTCGGAAATCCATCGAGCGAGCTGGGCTCGCTGATGCGGCTGACCGCAAGATTGCGGCTTACAGCAAGGGAATGCGGCAGCGAATCAAGCTCGCTCAGGCCATTGCTCACGATCCTGAAGTTCTCGTGCTTGACGAGCCGCTGAACGGCCTCGACCCCCTCGCGCGCGCGGAAACCTTGGCCCAATTTCAAACGTTCGCTCAGCAAGGGCGATTTGTGATGATTTCAACCCAGGTATTGCATGAGGTCGATCTCGTCGCCGATAACGTCATTCTTCTCAGCCAAGGCACCGTAGTCGCCGAAGGCGCAATCCACGACGTTCGCACGGAGATTCGCGAACAGCCTTTGCAAATCTTGATTCATTGCGACCGGCCGCGTGCGTTGGCGTCGCAGCTTTTTGATTCGGGAGAAGTGGTCGAGGCGAGGCTTCATCCGGACGGTGGCAGCATTCTGGTGAAGACTCGAGATGCTGACCGCTTCTATCTGGCGCTCAACCGGCTCGCTCTTGAAGACATTGCGATCGAGTCCGTCGCGCCTGCCGATGATGATGTGCTTTCGGTTTACGACTATTTGATTGCCGCGGAGGATTCTTCGTCGTGACCGCTGCCCAAAGTCAGTGGACGCTCTGGCGTGCGCAGACGCTGGCCGTAATGAGGCTGGAGTGGAAGAAGAGCTTCTTGCCGCGCAGGGGCTTATGGATTTACCTGCTCGCTCTTGCCCCAGTGGTGATTTTCGGCCTGCGCTCCGCTTATCTCGCGGCCCACGCCCAAGGCGCAGACGCCGGCGACGACGCGCAGCTTTTTGCGAGCGTACTCCAATTTTTCTTCCTCCGGCTCGTCGTCTTTTTTGGTTGTGCCGGCATCTTCATGAACCTCTTCCGTGGCGAGATGCTGCAAAAGAGCCTGCATTATTACTTCCTGTCGCCTATTCGCCGGGAGGTTCTCCTTATGGCGAAATATCTGGCGGGTGTTTTATCGTCTGTGGTGATCTTTTGCGCCAGCGTCATTCTTCAGGCTGTGGTGCTTGACGCGCACCTGAATTCCACCGCGTTCCGTCAATCGTTTTTTAACGCGCACGGCCTCGCCACGCTTGCTGCCGATCTCGGCGTCACTCTCGCGGCATGCATGGCATACGGCGGGGTGTTTCTGACGATCGGTGTTGTTTTCCGCAACGGCCTCATTCCCGCAGCCTGCTTTCTGGGCTGGGAAATGATCAGTAGTCTCCTGCCGCCTACTCTTCGAAGGCTCAGCGTGATTTATTATTTGAAGTCCTTGTGCCCCATTCAGCCGGCTGAGATCGCTTCGCGCCACAATAGCTTCCTCGCTCTCCTCTCTTTGAAAGTCCCGCCCGCATCAGCCTCGCTCTCGCTCGTGGCGCTCGCAACGCTCACTTGTTCCTTGCTGGCGCTCGCCAGTTGGCGAGTTCGTGACATGGAGATTGATTACGGAACCGAATGACCGCCCAAGGTCTTGTAGCGGGTGGGCCGGCGTTGGCAGCGGGGACAGAAATGGCTGCTGCGCCCACCAATGATCATCCGCCGGATAAGGGCGCCACAGCGTGGACAAGGCTCACCGTCTCTCTGGTAAGCTTTGAGGCGAGGCAGGTAATTCCCAGGCCGTCCGTCGATATCGACGTAATCCCGAAAACTGGTTCCCTGAAGTGCGACGGCTTTCTGAAGTACATGACGGACGGCCTCGAAAAGCTTTTTCGTTTGGGCGGAGCTCACACGATCTGCAGGGGTTGAGGGATGGATGCGCGCTTCGAAAAGTGCCTCATCCGCGTAAATGTTGCCGAGCCCTGCAATATATTTTTGGTTCAGCAACCAGCCTTTGATGGCTCCCTTCCTGCCATTCAAGCGCCCCCGGAATTCTCGCTCCGTCATTTCGAGAGCATCCGGACCCAACGCTCCAAAGACTTGTTCCATTTCCTGGCGAGTGCAATAGCGCAAACTCCCAAACCGGCGTACGTCGCGGTATCTGATCTCTTTCGGACCGCCGTTCAACATCAGACGGACGTGGGTGTGAGGCGCGAGCGCAACGTCGTGGTTCGCAATCACCACTTGGCCGGTCATTCCCAGGCGCAGCAAGAGATATCCCGCCTCGTCACCGTCGGACGCTCGCAGGCGGAGGGCTAAGGCTTTGCCGCGCCGCTCGAGCCCGGCAATCTCGCGGCCCTGAATGCCCTCGCGGAATCGCTGGCATGGCCCGGCGATAATTGCAGGATGGAGGATTTCGACGGCCGTGATCCTGCAATTCACCACGCACCCGCGAAGACCGCGCAGAACTGTTTCAACTTCGGGAAGCTCGGGCATGGCTCAGTACAGCGTCCAGGCGTTGGGGGATGGGGACTGGGGTCCGGTTTGCCACAGCTTCATCTTTTGTGGCCCGCGCAGGGTTGGACGAGAGACTCGTTCGCCACACCCAACGACCAATCCCTAATCCCCAGCCGCTAACTCCAAACTCTTACTCGCTTACGCTGCGCGCCGAAAGCGGTCGAGAACCGGGTAGCAGATCAGC
Organism: Terriglobia bacterium; assembly: GCA_030041095.1. Taxonomy (GTDB): domain Bacteria; phylum Acidobacteriota; class Terriglobia; order UBA7540; family UBA7540; genus JASHON01. The sequence continues at coordinate 10,612 of JASHON010000076.1, read as the reverse complement.
GCAAGAGCGACGTTCACTATAACGCCGCTCACCCAATCGAGAAGAACAAAGCGCGGGGGAGATTCAAACAACAGGTGTTGCACCAGGATCAGAACGGGCGCGTGTAACGACACCAGCACCCCCGTAACAACGTATCGTGCGCCCATCTGGTCCAACTCAAACTTCATGCTTGCCGCCGCCGCGAGATAACCAACCAGCCCGTCGACGATGCCAAACATGCCGATCAGGCCACGCGCGAGGGCATCCTGAGCGAGTCCAAGGCCGGTCCCCAACAACGTTCCGAAGATCTTATCCCGCCGCACCATCGCGTAGTAAAGCGTCAGGACCAAAGGGAAGTCAAACAGGCGGGCGAGCGGAATCTCGATCGGCAGCGTAACCTGGAGCAGAAGTCCGGCAAAGAGGCTAATCCAAAAAGCCGCGGGATGTATTCGAGAGGAAGCAGGAATCCGGTCCGCAGTTTTAGGCATGAACAGCAAGGACAAGGCAGGTTAGTGTTGCGATACTACGGGTTTTTGTGAGCCGGCGACGAGCCAAAAACCACCAGCACGTTCTCCAGACGATCAAGATGCGCAGCCGGCTTCACCTGGATCTTCTGGTAAATCTCGCCGCGCGCCACGCTCACCACGCGGCCCACCAGCAACCCTCGCGGATAAATCTGATCCAAGCCGGAAGTTACCACCAAGTCTCCTTTTGAAACTGGCTCGTCATTCGTCACGTAATCGAGATAACAAAGGCCACGTCCGTGTCCCTTCACCACTCCTTGCGTCCCGTTCTTTCCGAGCATCGCGCCTACGCCGCTGGACGCGTCCGTGAGGATGAGGACCTGCGCCGTGTGCCGAAAGACGGCAATCGTTTTGCCCACGATCCCGGCCGCGGTCATCACCGGTAAATCTACGGTTATGCCTGCCGTCTTTCCCCGATCGATAAACACGGAGGAACTCGAGCCGGGGCTGGCCGCGATAACGGTGGCTGCGACTGCCCGGTAAGGAATCTGGCGCTCGAGGTGAAGGAGCGATCGCAGGCCCTTGTTCTCCACGCCGGCTTCGGAAAGCTGGAGGATTTGGCCGCGCGCGTCGGCCAATTCCTGCCTCAAGCGCGAATTTTCCCGCTGTGCGCTGGAAAGCTCGCCCAGCGATCCCCATGCGCCTGAAACTACGTCTCCAAGCCCGTGCAGCGAGCGCTCGAAGGGATCAAACGCATCCACCGCCCAAACCTCGATCAGCCGTGCGTGGTGCCTTTGGGTAATCTGGTAGGCGAGCAAAAGGAACTGAGTGGCCAGAATGACAACCAGCAGGAAGAACGGCGCGTGCCGGGCAATATACGCCCGCATCAACTCCGGCCCTTCCGGGGTGCGGGGTGGTGTAGGGCGCGGGATTCCTGCGGGATGAGCGTCAAGCATAGACTTAAGGTAACTGGTTCACTCGATGGCCACCCGCTTCAGCAAATTGAAATCCGTGAGCATCCTTCCTGTGCCGAGAACTACGGAAGCCAGCGGGTCCTCGGCAATTGACACGGGCAAACCCGTCTCTTCGCGGATGCGCTTGTCAAGATTCTTGATGAGCGCCCCTCCGCCCGTAAGCACTATACCGCGGTCCGAAATATCGGCTGATAACTCCGGCGGCGTCCGCTCCAGGGCAACGCGGATCGCGTTCAGAATGGTCGCGACGCATTCGGAGAGCGCATCACGGATCTCCGAGTCGTTGATGGTGACGGTTTTGGGAATGCCTTCCAGCAAGTGGCGGCCCTTGATTTCCATGGTCAGCGGCTTTTCAAGGGGATATGCGGAGCCCAGCTCGATCTTGATTTGCTCCGCCGTTCGCTCCCCAATCAGCAGGTTATATTTGCGCTTCAAATAGGCCACGATGAATTCGTCCATTTCATTTCCGGCCACGCGCACCGACCGGCTGTACACGATACCGGAAAGCGAAATCACGGCGATATCCGTCGTTCCGCCTCCGATATCAACAATCATACTTCCAGAGGGCTCGGTAATGGGCAGCCCGGCACCGATCGCGGCCATCATCGCCTGCTCGACGAGGTACACCTCGCTAGCCTTCGCGCGCATCGCGGAATCCTGAACGGCGCGTTTTTCCACTTGGGTGATTTCTGCGGGGACGCCAATCACGATTCTCGGGTGCACGAACATTTTCCGGTTGTGCGCCTTCTGAATAAAATAATTCAACATTTTCTCGGTGACTTTGAAGTCGGCAATGACACCGTCTTTCAGGGGACGAATGGCCACAATGTTTCCGGGCGTACGGCCGAGCATTTCCTTGGCTTCGCGCCCAACCGCTTCAATTTCGCCAGTCAGCTTATTAATGGCGACGATCGAGGGCTCGTTCACCACAATGCCTTTCCCTTTTGCAAAAACCAGTGAATTTGCCGTCCCCAGGTCGATGGCCAGGTCCGACGAAAACATGCTGAAAAAAGATCGAAAGCTCATTCCGAAGCTAAACTCCTGTTACGGGATTCGTCTCTCTGATCACAGGTTTGTGGGAATTGGAGCACCAGCGCGCAACGAAGGTCTGCGCCATTCACCAACACTTCGCGGCGAGACCGGCAGCCGCCCCGCTCCGGTTCCGCGCATCAGGGTGCAGCTTGTGCCGCACCGCGATAGGGTTATTATAGGGCTTTTCACGGCCGATAGGTGGCTGAGGATGTATCTGTCTCCCACACTTTTACGGCCTTGATCCGAAGGTTCTGCTGGCGAAGCTGCAGCGCAATCCCCTCACTGAAATACTTGGCCAGGTTCTCTGCGGAAGGATTGATCCGGTCGAAAGGCTCAATCTGGTTGAGAAACTGATGATCGAGGCGGTCAGCCAGCGCACGAATCGCCGCACGCAACTCGACAAAGTCCACGAGCAGGCCTGCCTCACTCAAGGTTTCCCCGGCGACGGTCACCTCGACGCGGTAATTGTGTCCGTGAACGTTTTCACACTTCCCCTTGTAATTGCGAAGGGCGTGACCCGCGGAGAAAACGTATTCCACTGCAACTTCAAACATCTCAATATTTTTGCATGAAACTCCGTACTTCTTCTACATTCTGTGTGCGGCGGTACGGCGGCAAGCTCTCCAGAAAGATCTTTCCATAGGCTTTGCGAACCAGGCGGTTATCCAGGATTGCCAGAAGACCATAGTCGTCTTCGCTGCGGATGAGGCGGCCAAATCCCTGCTTCAGCGCGATGACGGCTTGCGGAACCTGGTAGTCCGCAAAGCCGTTGCCTCCTTCCTCGTTCGTCTGGCGAACGCGCGCCGCAACGACGGGATCGGTAGGCACGGCGAACGGAAGGCGATCGATAATGACGGCGCTCAGTTGCTGCCCCTGCACGTCCACGCCTTGCCAAAACGCGCTGGTGGCAAAGAGAACCGCGTGCGACGACGACAGGAATTTCTTCAAAAGCGCCGGAGCCGGTGCGCTTCCCTGGATCAGCATGGGAAAGCGCAAGCGGGAACGTACGCGCTCGAATAACTCCCGCATTTGCGCGTAAGAAGTGAACAAGACGAACGCCCGGCCGCGGCTGGCTTTCAGCAACTCAACCACTTCGTCCGTTGCCAGCCCGGCAAATCCCGGATCACGGGGGTCAGGAAGATGAGCGGGAATATAAAGGAGAGCCTGATCTTGAAAATTGAAATGCGATGGAAAAATCTTTTCTCTGGCATTCTGTATGCCGAGTCGAGTCTTGAGGAAAGTGAAGCTGCCGGCGACGGCCAGTGTCGCCGAGGTCAGGATGGCAGTTTCCACTCGTTCAAAGAGCAGTTTCCGCAGAATGCCGGACACATCAATCGGCGTCGCCTCCAGAAACAATCCGCGGCCTCGCCGCTCCCACCAGTAGACGCGATTCTTATCCTGGCCCTCCAGCACCGTTTCAAAGCCGGTACGCAATTCGGCAGCGCGGCGAGCCAGGTTATTGAATTCCTCCGGACGGCCCTGAACGCGCGTCAGCTCGGATTCCAGCCGTATCAGAGCGTTCAGAAGGGAAGAATAGGGTCCATGGCTCGTCTCAAGGAACACAGCGCGCTGCTCGAAGCTGTGCCGCCCCTCGGCGGACGGGAAGAGATCAAAAAACAGCGCCGAACGGTTGCGCAGGCTTTCCACGGCCGCGCTCAGATCCGGGTTGAGCAGCTCTTTCGCACGCGCCGTCACTTCCGTATCGCGTGCCAGCTCTTCCACGCGGTATGTGCTCACCTGCAAACCAAAGTACTGGCTGGCGACTTCCTCAATTTCGTGCGCCTCGTCGAACACCACGGCTGCATAGTCTGGAAGCAGCGTGGCGTAATTGGTCTGCTTCAACGCCAGGTCTGCAAAGAAAAGATGATGGTTCACGATCACTAAGTCAGCCTCGTTCGCGCGCTGGTGCATTTTGGTGATGAAACATCGATCAAACTGCGGGCATTTCTGGCCCGTGCAGGCTTCGCGCCGGGCATCGAGCCGCCGCCACAAGTCGTTCGAATCCGGTAGCTCTTCCAGTTCCGTACGGTCGCCACTTTCCGTCTCTTTTTCCCAGGCCTCAATCCGCGCAAACTGGCGCACTTCTTCCAGGTTCAGCAGGCCGGGCTGTTTTTCCATGTCGTAGACTTTCTGCCTGCAGAGATAATTCGCCCGGCCCTTCATCAGCACGGCCTGGAGGTTCGGGAAGAGCTTGCGGAGAAAAGGAATGTCCTTGAAAAACAGTTGCTCCTGAAGATTTTTCGTGCCGGTCGAAACCACCACGCGCTGGCCCGACCGCAAGATCGGCACCAGATAAGCCAGAGTTTTGCCGGTTCCCGTCCCGGCCTCCACAATGAGCGGCCGGCGATTTTCTAGCGCGGATTCCACCTCCTCCGCCATTTCGAGCTGCGCCCGCCGGTATTCGTATCGTGGATGGCTGCGTGAAAGCCATCCATGCGGTCCAAACACTCGTTCCAACGGAGGCTTGGATTTCGTCTGGGAGCTGGGGGCGAGCATAGGTTAATTGTTCATATTCGCAAGCTCGTGGGAGAGCGAACGGACCGCAGGATAGAGGCGTCGGTAGACGGAATAGAGCTCGTTGTATCGCTCAACGTTTTCCGCGATGGGCGTGATGCGCTCGGAAACCTTGACGGTACGCTTTGCAGCCTCCTCGACGGTGGAATACACTTTGCTTCCCACACCGGCGAGCATCGCAGCGCCGTAAGCCGAGCCTTCAGACTCGCGCAGCGTTACCAACTCTTCGCCATAGATATCCGCCTGGATCTGGCGCCAGAGGCTGCTCCGCGACCCGCCGCCCGAGGCGCGAACCTGGCGAACGGGAATCTTGAGCCCTTTCAGGATTTCGACGGAATCCCGCAGGCTGAACGCCACGCCCTCCAAAATCGACCGCAGCAGATGGCCGCGAGTGTGGCCGGCTGTGAGCCCAAACCACATGCCACGCGCCAGCGCATCCAGGTGCGGCGTGCGCTCGCCCATCAAGTACGGCAGAAACAGTACTCCGCCGCTGCCGGGAGGAATGCCATCCGCTTCGCGAATCATCACCTCGTAAGGGTCAAGGCTCACGCGGCGCGCGTAGCCGGCTTCGCACTCGCCGAACTGTTCCCGAAACCATCGCAGCGAAAGCCCCGCGCCCTGCGTCACACCCATCACGTGCCATTTGTTCGGAACGGCGTGGCAGAACGTGTGGACGCGGCCATGAGGGTCGGTCCTCGGGGCATCCGTATATGCAAAGATCACGCCGGAAGTGCCCAGCGTTGAGGAAATGAGCCCCGTAGAAACAATGCCGTTGCCCACCGCGCTTGCCGCTTGGTCGCCCGCGCCGGCCACCACCGGCGTTCCGGCGCGCAGCCCCGTCAGCACCGCCGTCTCAGACGTCACCTGGCCCGTCGCCGCGACTGATTCGAAGACAGGCGGCATCAGTTTCCGGTCAATTTGCAGTTTGTCCATGACTTCCGTGGACCAGCAGCGCTTCGTCACATTCAGCAGGAGCGTGCCGGAAGCGTCGGAGACGTCAGTGGCAAACTCACCGGTGAGTTTGAAGCGAACGAAATCCTTGGGCAGCAGCGCGTGCGCCGCTCGCTCGTAAAGTTGAGGCTCGTTCTCGCGGATCCACAGGAGCTTCGGCGCGCTGAAGCCCGTGAGCGCGGGATTGGATACCCATTGAATGAGCCGGGCAGCGCCCACGCGGGATGTGATCCAATCGCATTGCTTCTGGGTTCGCTGATCGCACCAGATAATGGCCGGGCGAATCACGGCGTTCAGCTTGTCAAGCAGCGTGACGCCATGCATCTGTCCCGAAAGACCTATGGCGCCGATGCTGCTGCCCTTAATGCCGGCGCGTTCCAGGGCTGCGCGCACGGCCGCAATAGTAGCACGCCACCAATCTTCCGGGCTCTGCTCCGCCCAGCCCGGCTTCGGCATGCGCATGGGCGCATGATCTTCCGTCGCCGCGCCTTTCACGCTGCCGTTCGGGTGGATGATGACGGCGCGCGTTCCCGTTGTGCCTACGTCGATTCCCATTAAATAGGACATTTCACCTTTTCCCACCGGCCGGACTGGGCGGAACGCTCGACCGCATCGAGAACCGCCTGGTTCCTGACTCCGTCGTAAAAATTCGGCTCTGGCAAACGATCGCGCTCGAGCGCCGATAAAAAGTCAGCAATCGCGTGAACGAACGTGTGCTCGTAGCCGATAATATGGCCGGGAGGCCACCAGGCGCCGACATAAGGATGTGCGGCTTGCGTGACGCTGATGGTTCTGTACCCGCGCCGGTCCGCCGCTTCCGTGGCATCGAAAAACTGCAACTCGTTCATCCGCTCGAGATTGAATGCCAGGCTCCCCCGGCTTCCATACATCTCGAACATATTGTAATTGAGTCTTCCGCCGCACAGCCGCGATGATTCAATCACGCCCGCGCTTCCGTTCCGGAAGCGTGCCAGGAAGTTGGCGTCGTCGTCTACCGTCACTCTTCCCCGGCGCTTCGCTTGCCGCGGCGCCTCGGGGTAAGCCCGCTCCTTAATGAATGTCGTCAGTTGGCCGGCGACGGACTCGAACTCGCTGTTCAGACAGCGTGCCAGATCGCAGGCGTGCGAGCCAATATCGCCCAGAGCGCCACTCCCGGCCAGTTTCCTATCCAGGCGCCAGAGCAAAGGAAACTTGGGATCCAGAAGCCAACTTTGAAGATAAGCGCCGCGATAATGGTAAACCGTTCCAATGCGGCCTTCCTGCACCAGCTTGCGCGCAAATGCCACGGCCGGGATCTTACGGTAGTTATGCATCAGCATGTGCTTCACGCCGGCGCGCTCGACGGCGCGCAGCATCTCGTACGCGTCCGCCAGCGTGTTCGCAAGCGGCTTTTCGCACACAACATGCTTTCCCGCGTGCGCCGCTGCCAGGACCATGGGACGATGCAGATTGCCCGGCGTGGAAATATCCACCACGTCGATGTCTTTTCGCTCGACGGCGCGGCGCCAATCCGTTTCTACTTCTTCCCAGCCCAGCTTTCGCGCTGCCGCTGTCACGGCCTCCCGGTCGCGCCCGCAAATCACCTTCATGCGAGGCTCCAGCTTGCCCGGAAAAAAGTGCCTCACTTGCCGATAGGCATTGGAATGCGCCCTGCCCATGAATTTATAGCCGATGAGTGCAATGTTCACTGTTGGCATCGTCGTGTGGTCCTTTGTCGTTGGTTCGTAGTTCCTGGTCGAAGGACGTTCCCAGCTACGCCCACCACATTTCCGTGAGCTTCTCTTTGATCACGATGTGGTTGAGGAAGCCGGCAGCCTTCGCGAGTCCTTCATCAATTGACATGAGGCTGTCTTCGTGCTCGATGGAGAGCACGTCGTCATAGCCCACCATTTGTAGCGTCGAGACAAAATCGCCCCAGAAATCCGCATCGTGCCCGTAGCCCACCGTGCGAAAGATCCAGGAGCGATTCTTTTCGTCACGATACGGCTTGGTATCGAGCACGCCGTTCACCCTGGAGTTGACGTCGTAGATGCGCGTGTCCTTGGCGTGCACGTGAAAGACCGCTTCGCCCAAAACCCGCACCGCCGCGCACGGGTCGATGCCCTGCCAGAACATATGGCTCGGATCAAAGTTGCAGCCGACGGCCGGGCCTGCCGCTTCCCGCAGTTTCAGCATGGTTTCAGGAGAATAGACCACAAATCCGGGATGCATCTCAATGGCAATCCGCACGCCATGCTCCTGGGCAAAGCGCGCGTGTTTTTTCCAGTACGGAATCACTTTCTTCTCCCATTGCCACTTCAACAGCTCGGGATAGTCGGGCGGCCACGGTGCCGTTACCCAGTTGGGGTAGCGGGCGCGGTCTGAATCGCCTGGACATCCTGAGAAATCGATCACCTGCTTCACTCCAAGCTTCTGAGCCAGGAGAATCGTCTTCCGGCTCGTTTCCTGCGCCAGCTCCGCCGTGCGTTTATCCGGATGAAGCGGATTGCCATGGCAGCTTAGCGCGCTGATCGCGATTCCCTCGTCGTCAAGCCTTTGCTTGAATTCCTTGAGCTCGGCCGGCGAGCTCAGCCATTTCAGTTTCAGGTGCGGGTCGCCCGGATAGTTCCCCGTGCCCAGCTCGACCGTGCGGATTCCCAATGGCTTGATTTTCTTGATGACGTCATCCAGGCTCAGATTCGCAAGCAAGGCAGTAAATAATCCAACTTTCATCGCTTTTCCTCCCAATCGGTTGCGTGGCGCTCCTAAAGAGCATACACCGAGCGCACTCGAAACCTGCGTCCCATTCTCGGGCCTCGTCCCTTCGGGGCAGTAAGTTACCATCCCTCACCGCGCGCGGCGCGAGGGCGTCTCAGCCCCTCCCTCGGAATAAACAAAAGTGCGAATACGGTTCTGCTCCTTGTCCTCCTCGGCGAGGTGGCGTGTATACCATTGCTGATAAATTGCAAATTGCTTCTGCGCCAGCGCCTTTTTCCCTGAATGAACGTAAGCCTGACCCAGCCGATAATGCGCCCTGCCGTTCTTGGGATCGAGCGCGAGCGTCCGCTCGTATTCTGGAACGGCTTTCGCATATTCCTGGCGTTGCGAATACAAGTTGGCAAGCTGGTAATGCCCGTCGGCGAAGCCCGGTTCCAGTGCCAGGCATTTCTGGAGCAACTGCTCCACGTGGAGGAACGAAGCCTGCGTGAGCGGAGCTTGTTTCGTTTTCCAAAGACTTTCCGCGTAGTAGTAAAGAGCCTTGGGATCGTGCGGGCGAAGCTCCGCGTAACGCTTGAAGCGTTCGATCACGGCGTCCGCCTCCGCGGGCGAATGCTCGTCGCACTCGTTGAGAAAGCAGTAGGCGCCGGGATCGGAGGGATTGAGGTCAGCCGCCCTCACCAGCGCCTTCACGGACTGATTGAAGGATCCCATATGGTAAAGAGCCAGGCCGAGTCCCACGCTCAGCCGGGCTGAGTTCGGATAAAGCTTCAGGCCTTGGGAGAAAACCTTTGCGGCGGCATCCCAGTTGTGATGCACTAAGAACTCGCCGCCCCAGTCGAAAATATTTGCATCGCTGGGATTCATGTGGGCCGCCGTCTGATATTCGTTTGCCGCGGAAATGAAATCGCCGGATCCTTCGTCCGCTGCAGCGAGAAGATTGTGAAGCTCCGCGGTGTTGTGTCCGGCCATCAAGTTGAGGATGCTGCCCTGCGCGGCGGCCCACTGGCGCGTTCGCACGTAAGCCAGAGCGAGATCGTAGCCGTTGGCGTACGATCTCGGGCGGGCACGCTCGGCAGCCGCGAGATACGGTATGGCTTTGGCAACTTTGCCGGTGTGAATGTAAAACTCGCCGAAATCATGGTTGGCGTCGTAACTCTTGGGCTCGAGTTGGAGCGCTCGCCGAAACTCCTGAGAGGCCCCGCTGTTGTCTCCCAAGCGTGAAAGATTGACGGCCAGGTTGGCCCTCGCCGCCGCCAACCCTGGCTTCAGGCGAACTGCGGCTTCGAAGTGCGGTCGTGCCTTCGCATCCTCTGATTCTGAGGAATATACAAGGCCGAGAAGCTCCTCAACCTCGAAGCTGCGCGGCATTCGCCCCGCCAGCGATTCCAGCTCCTCAGCCGCCAAGCGATACTGGCCCGTTTGATAATGCGAGACCGCAACGCGGAATTGCTCGTTCGCAGCGGCGACCGTTGAGGATTGACGACCGCTTGGAATGGACGATTGAGGATCGGCGGTTAAAGGTTGCACGGCGTGCAGGGCAACGTTTGGAACTGCACTCAGCACGAGAAGAGTGGCCAGATGGGTGATGCGGGGAGAATGCATGGCGGCTAATTGACGATTGTCGATGGACGATTAAGGATTGTCAACGAGCAACACCAGGCGGCTGCGGAGGCAGGCCAGGCTGCGTTTGAGGCTGCAGGTTCGCAAGACCCTGGGCACGGGGAAATGGGATGACGCGTCGCCCGGCGAGGGGAAATCGAATCCGCAATCATCAATCTTCAATTCTATAGAGTGCGCAGGCGTGGGCGCGGAGGGTTAGCCGAAGCGTCGTCGCGGCGCCCAGATCTTTGTGCTCCCAAAGATCGCGTATCTTGTAGGCCCTGCCCACCACGAGTCCGGCTTCATTCCAGCGAAGGTGAATGGGAAGCGGGCTATCACTGCGGTTGAAGATGGCCAGATAAGTGCCCGGGCCGTGCTGGGGCCGTGCGCTCCACATCA
>JASHON010000075.1 GCA_030041095.1 Terriglobia bacterium | reverse complement strand
TTTCGGAGCGCAAGGCGTCGGCGGGAAAAGTGGAAGCGATGGCCACGCATTTCATGCCCGCGCGCTTTACCGCTTCGATGCCGGCAAATGAATCTTCAAAACCTACGCAACCTTCCGCGCTCACTCCCAACGCTTTGGCCGTGGCCAAATAGATTTCCGGATCGGGCTTTGGCGCTCCAACGTCGTCCCCGCTGACGCGGCGCTGGAAATATCGCCGAAAGCCAAGCCGATCGATCACAAACTCGACGTTCGGCCGCATCGCGGAGCTGGCCACGGCCATCGGGACGCCCGCAGCTTGGAGCTCGACGAGCAGCGAATCGAGTCCCGGGAGTGGCCGGGCATGCGGCCCAAAAGCTTCTCGAAAGCGTTGTTCCAGCTCGGCGCTGAGCTGCTTGATTTCTTCTGGTGTGATCTCCGCTCCAAAGAAGAGATGGAAGGCATGATCGTTGCGATGGCCCAGAATCTGTCGCGGCAGCTCGTCAGGATTGAACGGAATGCCTCGCTTGCGGAGCAAATCCATCCACTTTTGAAGATGAAAAGGGTTGCTATCCACTAGCACGCCGTCCATGTCAAAAATGGCTGCGGCCGGAAGTTGAGAAGGTTTCATCGATGATCCATGAGCGATTTCACGCTACTTCGGAACGCTCAATCCATTGCTGCCTGAGCTGTAATCTCACCTCATAAATACCAGCACAGGCACTCTAGCAATTATACGTCTTGTTGCGCTCCCTTAACGCCGGATTGCGCGGGCGCAATGGGTGCAGTGTTTCCACGAGGAAACCGAAACGCCGGCGGTGTTCAGCCCGGCCGGGGCCAAGTGGTCATTGCATCCGTTGGTCGGGGCGCCCGGATTCGAACCGGGGACCTCTTGCGCCCCAGGCTACACCAGCACGACTATCTTGTTCATCTTGCGGCACACCTGACGACGTTCAAGAAACAAAAAAGCACGGGGAAGACGCTCAAGTGGCACTGATTTGGTACTCGATGGTTTTGGCTGCTGCACAGGAGTTCTCCGGTCACAACATTCTCACTAACGGCGCTTCTGTGGATTCGCCGAGTTTGCCGCGTCATTTGGGTGCACCACACGAATTCCCGGATAGCGTGTAAAGTCCGGACCATTGAAAGTGAGCAGGCTGCTGATCCCGTAACCATTCATAGCAGCAACGATGCGGGCGTCATGGACCCGAACGCCTGAAACGGAGTGGGCGACGACAAGCCGACGCCGTTCGGGATGAATCGTGGGTATGTCGGGGAGTTTGACGGGTGCTGCGAAGCAAGACGTTGGCGTCGCAGAGCCAGTCCATGGACGGCTATTCAGCATCCGTCTGGTAGAATGCCTCCCGGCTGAGGGCCTCGTCGGAAAGAGGCGTAGTACGGCGATTCGGGAAGCTCTCTGTCCAATCCTGGAATCCCTTTGCGCTCTCCTGGGCGATCATGGCAGATTCCAATTCCTGCCCTGGCACATGGTGCTCCAGAATCCGCTGCACGTATTGAATTAGGGAGAGCCCATTTTTCTCTGCCCGAGCCTTCAATTCAGCCTCGATCTTAGGTCTGAGCTCCATTGGGATCGTCACCTCAATCCTCCCACTTGCTCGCCTTATGGCTTCCCACAAAGCCCATTAGACTGGAAGCCGTTATACGCCCATCACCAACAGATGGCGCGCCGATCGTGAAGCAAATTTGGGAAGCGTGGCCGGGAGTGAAGATCACCATTCGCGGCAACTCCGGCCTCTGCCTGGAAGGGCCGATGCAATGGCGTGAAGAGCAGGGAATCGATTACGTGCTGGGGCTGAACTGGCCAGGAAGCCGTTCGCAGGTCGTTGTTACGGAAAGATATTCAAAGGCTGAAGCGCACCTATTCCGGTCTTCAAGTGCTTGATTTTCAGCCATGCGAGAAGCCGGGGAGCGGGTCCGTGTCACGAGAAATTATCCACAACTGCGTTTGGGAGTCTGTGGGCTCCCAGCAAGACGGAAGTTGATGTCTTCGGCTCTTCCGACGGCGCCTCGAAAAAAGTTGTGAGAAAAGCGGGCTGGCAAGGAGGTCAAACTCGGGTTAACGGACCGGGAAGCCGTTTGGAGAAAGAACAAGTCGCACCGCTTGCGTCAACTGGAAGCTGATTCTAGCGCCACCAGCGATGTGAACTTGCAGCCCCCTGCTAATGCCTCCAAATGCTGGTGCGTTCCGTTTGGGGTGGGACAAGCCGAAAACATCGAAGTCGGTGCTGTACAAGGAATACGAGCGCCCCCTATAAACTAAATGGTCGAGCACCAGCCGGACCTCACTCACACGCCCGGAACGTTCTCCGGGATGGATTTCAAACACGCGGAGATAGATCGGCGTGCCTTGCGGCAGGGTTAGTCTGGCGCCAAGTTGTATCGGAGTCGCGAGCGACGCGCGCAGTATGTCATTGGGTTGATTCGATCCCGAATCGACCGGATCGATCGTTACTACGTCTACTGTGGTGCCTGGCGATATTGTAATCGCAACGGGCTGCGGTAGTGCGGTGACGGTCACCAATGCTGTGGTAGTCTGTGTGCCGCTCTGGGCCGTTGCCGTGAGCGTGTATTGGGTGGATTGAGCCGGCGCAAGCTCGATGGACCCCTTTGGCCCAACTCGCCCAACACCCGGCTCGATTTTCACCGACGTTGCGTCCTGAGATGTCCAACTGAGTCGCGTGGACTGGCCTTTCTGGATGCTCGTCGGAAATAAAGATGCGCTGATCTTCGGCGGCGGAACGGCATTCCAGACAGTTACGTGCGCTGATGCCGTTGCCGGTCCCGTCTCGCCCGTTGCGGTCAGCGTGTATGTAGTGCTGGTCGGCGGACTCACCGCCCGCGAGCCTTGAGGATTCACTCTGCCGATTCCTGGTTCAAGGTCGAGAGATTGGGCATTGCGCGAGGACCACGTCAAGAGCGCGGACTTGCCCGGCGTAATGAGTGGGGGCGAAGCTTTCAGAGCTACTTTCGGCCGCGTCGGACTCAAGGCTGTTGCCGAAGAGCTGCTCCCCGCACCCACTTGAAGCTGATCGACAACGTTCTTGACGCCGTTGGCCTCCCGTGCCAGCCCTTCAGCCTGAGTCTTCTGCGCCAAGCGCCCGATCTGTCCGCTGAGCGTTACGACGCCCGCGTTGACGGCAACTTCGATATTTTGTTTTGCCAGCGAAGCGTCACCGGCCAGAGCCTGCCGGACCGAGTTTTCAATAGCTGCATCGCTCGACGCTGTGACAACAGTGCCTGCGGTGATCACATTCAACTGATCCGAGAAGCCCGCCGTTTTCCCGGCCGCGCTCGCCAGAGCGTCAATTGCTTGCTTTGTAGCCGCGCTTGGCACAGCGCCCGTAAGGGTCACAACCCCATTTCGCGCCTTTATATGCACGTAGTAACCGTTGAGGTTTGGGTCCGTCATCAATTTCGACTGAATAGCAGAGACGATGGCAGCATCGTTAGGCTTTCGCGTGCAACCTGTGAGCACAAAGATGGAAAGTGCGACAAGAGCGATAGTCCTTATGTAGCTTTTCGTCGTGCTAGTCATCGCTCTCCAATCCCGGCACCTCCTGCCGGCATCTTGATGTCCGCGAGACTCACGGTGCTGCTGTCACAGTGAGCGTCGTTTTGGCTTTTACCGGCCGCGAAGTACCTTGTACCGCGGCAGTGATGACCACAGCCCCGCCCATGGGTGGTGCGTTGAGCACCGGACTGAATGAACCTCATCCCATTTAGCTCGTCCAGACACCCCGCCTGGCCGTGCGAACTAGGGCCAAGCCAGGTAGAGGCCCGCAAACCACCGATGACACCGACCAACCCTACCCGAGTCTATTCACGGGGACTCCGCGGCTTTGGGTTATTCGAACCCGGTCCAAGTGCAGGAGCCGAGGCTAACGTAGTTGGCCAAGGAAGGGCTTATGGACGACGGGACTTCGTCCCCCGCGCTGGTCTCCAGCTCACCGTAGAACCACGAATATGGCGGGCCACCGGACCCGCCCGCGGAAACGATCTGATAGACGCAGTCGCTCGTTCCGAGGTGGATTTTTTGAAGGCCATTAAGTACGGACGCAGGAAGGCCCGGCTGGGGACCGGCAACTGGGACCATCCTCCACTTCAGGTCCCACAGCAAGGCGTCGAGAATGGCCATTTTCTCCGGCTGCGCGTACGCCTCGAACGTCTCGGTCGGTGCCCCCGGCACCTGCACGCTGTAGGTTACCCACGGAACGGACTCAACGCTTCCCAGATCAATGAGGCCGTCCGCAAAACTTACAGCCTCGACCGCAACGCTCGCCGCGCCCAGCACTTCACCTGTTGTGGCCAGCCCTTCCGGGAGCGAGCCTAAGGCGTCCACAGCGCTTGTAGCCGCGTGGGTCACTCCGAGGCTCGTCTCGACAGCCTCCTTAGCCGGGCTCCAACCGTCCCCTGCCTCTAGGGCGAACGCCGTCCATGTGGGTATTCCAGCATAGCTGATCGCGGCGGTACTCCCAGCCGGAACTGTTCCGCTCCCGGTTAGGGAGGCCTCGTTGGTTGACGAGCCGCCGGTACAGGCACTTGCGGACGTGAAAGCGGTGCCTACCGGCGGTGCGGTGTCCTGGCTGGCTGCTGGGAACGTCCACCAGCCTGCGCTGCCTGACGACTGGGCAGTCACGGAAATGCAGCCAGGAGCTTGCTGCGCGCTGGAGCTCGTGTTGGTAAACGTTACCTGGATGGTCACCGTGCTTCCTTCTACGGGTACGGCGGACCCGGTTAGCTGAACGTAATCGGTCGTTGGCGGACAATGGGTCGGTGTTGCCTTGGTTTGGGCGGACAGCGACGAGCCGGTGGCACATACGCTGGCTATCGGAGGAAAGATTATTGTGTAGGTTGCCTGCTCCGCGGTGGCCGTCACAGAATCGACCTCTAGCGTCGAAGCGACTTCAACACCCGCGGACGCCGAAGTGGCGAAGCCATTGCTGGCGGTGGCACTGCTGGAAGGCGGAGGCATACCGCTACTGCTAACCGGGTTGATCGTATCCACCTGCGAAGTTGTTTGATTGGGATAGAGGAGCGTCGATTCGATTGGCACGTCGGCCAAGTCACCGGCGTTTATCGACACTGAGTTCTGGGGGGCTGACGGCGTGTAGCGGACATATCTGAAGTCCGGATTAGCACTATTCATCGACACCCCGGAAGCGACACTCGGAAGCACTCGAATTTGCAAAGTCGTCGTCTCACCTAAGGTGGCGTTGCCGGTCAGGCGGGCATAGACTCGGGAGTTGACCCGGCTCCAGGCCGCAGGCCCGGGATTCTCGGCGATCCCGGGCAGGACATTGACAAAGTCATGTTCTAGCGCCTGATAGTTGTTCGCGTCCTGAATCAGCGCCTGATGGATTCTTTGATATTCCTGGACAAGCGTGTTTACGGTGCCGGTCTCCAGATTACCTGCTTTGCCGAATCCGAGCCTTGTCAGGATTCCACCGACCGTGTTTGACTTCCTCTGCAGCGTGGTAAGGAAGTCTTCGTTGAGTTCTCCTTTATCTTCCGCGGCGAGCTGATCGATAAGCTGCTGGCTCTTATAACGTTTCATTAAAACATATCCTGTTGGCGGCCCTTTCGTGCTAGTCTTGAGGCGTGGCGGGAAAATCCCGGCGGCCCAAGTTGATTCTAACCTCCGACGAACTGGAACGGCTTCGGCAGTTGCGTCAATCGCAGACGGCACCTTGGAGGGAGGTGCAACGAGCGCAGATTTTGTGGCGCTACCATGCAGGGGA
>JASHON010000074.1 GCA_030041095.1 Terriglobia bacterium | reverse complement strand
GCCCTTTCTCGAACCTGAGTTCGAAGTGTCTCTCGTTTTCGCGGTGCGAAACCTCGGCGGGCTTCGGTAGTCCACAAAAATCGTAAACGCTCCACGAAATTAGCGAACCCCGGAGCTGCCTCGGTCCAAACTCTCTGCCGCGTGGTTCGAGAACCCGGTTGAGTAAACCGCTCCGTCCCTTATCGACGGATCGGGGAGACCGCCGTTGTAGTTGACAATCTACCACCAAGCGTGGTAGATTGCCTGCTATCATGCCTAAGCAATCCTCCGGGGACCGAATCGAACTGGTTTATGGCTCGCTCGACATGCTGATCCTGCGCACGTTGCTTTGGGGCCCGACCCACGGGCACGGTATTGCCAAATCCATTGAGCGCATGTCGGAGGAAACCCTCAAAGTGGAACACGGGTCACTTTATCCTGCGCTGCAGCGCCTGCAACAGGAAGGGTGGATTAGCGCTCAGTGGGGCGTCTCGAAAAACAAGCAGCGGGCCAAGTATTACCGCCTGACGGCGCGGGGGCGGCGTCAGTTGGCGGCCGAAACCTCGCGCTGGGAGCGCTTCGTAAGGGCAATCACGGCGGTGCTGCGGCCAAGCGAATCCGAGGAAGGGCCATGAACTGGCGCCGCGGGCTTTCCAAGCTTGGTGCGCTGCTTCGCCGGCCGAAGCTGGCGGACGATCTCAAGGCGGAGATTCGCTCCCATCTCGAGATGGAAGAGCGGGAGAACCTGGACGCGGGCATGCTACCCGAAGAGGCCCACTACGCCGCGCTGCGGCGGTTCGGCAACGTGACGTCGGCACAAGAAAGGAGCCGGGAGATGTGGGCCTGGAATCCGGTTGAGACATTTTTGCAGGATGTCCGTTACGGGCTGCGCCAGCTTCGGCGGAATCCTGGATTCACGGTCGTGGCTGTCGTGACACTTGCCCTCGGCATTGGCGCCAACACGACTATATTCAGTGTGATCAACGCTGTCTTGATTCGCCCTTTACCTTACCCGCACTCCAACCAGTTGGTTGAGCTGATGCGCACAAACAAGTTTGGCTACCCTCAGCAGACCGTTACCGCCAGTGAATTCTTATATTGGAAAGAACACAGCACCGATTTCGATGGCGTGGCCGCGTTCGACGGCTTGAGTGCTGGTTACAGTCTCACGAGCGGTCCCTTACCCGAGCACGTTGATGGCCTGCGCGTGTCGTCTGACTACTTTAGAGTGTTCGGCGTACATCCTCGGGTTGGTCGCAGTTTTACCCCCGACGAGAGCCGTCCTGGTGGCCCCAATGCCGTCGTGATCAGCGATGGTCTCTGGAAGCAGCTCTTCAATGGAAAGGCGTCAATCATTGGCCAAACGATCTCTCTTAATGGTTCTAGCTACTCCGTCGTTGGCATCATGCCAGCCGGGTTCAGATCTCACCCCGACGCAGATGTTTGGCTTCCCCTTCGTCCCGTGTTCAACGTCCAAGATAACGCTGACGCATATATCGTGGTAGGACGGCTCAAACCGGCATCAAGCGTCGCGCGTGCCCTGGAGGATATCGAGCGGCTCAACGCCCAATTCCGCAAACAATACCCCGGCCCAGAGGCGGGCGAAGGGGCTACGGTCGTTAGCTACCACAAACAGCTCACCGGGGACATTCAACCGGCGCTAATGGTGCTACTTGGCGCCACAGGGCTGCTTGTATTGATCGCCTGCGTCAATGTTGCCAACTTGCTTCTTGCACGAGCAGCAGGCCGGACCCGGGAGATTGCTGTTCGCCTCGCAATGGGCGCGGGGCGTCGCCGGCTCCTACGCCAGCTGCTCGTCGAAAGCTTGATCCTGGCGCTCACGGGCGGTGCAGTGGGCGTTTTGCTTGGCAGACCAGCCATAGACGGAATGCTTTCCCTGGCTCCTGTGAAGATCTCCGCGCTCTCATCCGTCAATGTCGATCTGTCCGTTCTCTTGTTCGCGGTTGCAGTAGCGATTCTTACCGGGGTTCTCTTCGGGCTGGCTCCGGCGCTGGTGGCTGTCCGAATGGATCTCAACGAATCGCTTCACGAAACTGGCCTCAGAGTCGCTGGTGGCAGATATCGGAGCAGGCTGCGCAATGAGCTTGTGGTTGTAGAAGTGGCAATCTCCCTGCTCCTACTCGTGGGGGCAATCCTCCTCTTCCGGACGTTTGCCAACCTGCGGCGGGTGAATCCGGGGTTTGATCCCGACCGCGTCCTGACCCTGAAGATTTCTTTGACTGGATCGAATTACAGCACCACGGCGGGGGTGTGGCGTTATTTCCAGCGGGCTCTGGCGCGAGTGGACTCGCTGCCGGGCGTAGAGGCGGCTGCCTTCGCCGCCGTATTGCCTACGGAGAAGGGCCCTAACCAAACCTTCCACATAACGGGCCGTCGAGAGCTGGTCTCCGGCAGCGCCGATTATCGTTGGGACACGCCGGACTATTTTCGAGTAATGAGAATCGCTCTGCTGCAAGGCAGGTTCTTCAGTGCGGGTGACGCTCGCGGCGCCACAAGCGTCGTGATTATCAACCAAGCCCTGGCGCGGCAGTATTTCCCGAATCAAAATCCTGTTGGGCAACAATTGACGATCGGAGCGGGTCTTGGGCCAGAATTTGCGGACCGGGCCCGGCAAATTGTAGGCGTCGTGCAAAATGTCCGGGAGGAGGGGCTCGATAGGCCCGTGCAACCGACTCTCTATATCCCGACCTCACAGGTGCCGGACTCCATCATGCGGTTTGCGAATCACTTCCTGCCATCTTCGCTAATTGTACGGACAAAGATTCGCCCAACGGAACTTCGCCGTGCCATTGAGAAGGGCGTGCTTAGCGCAAACCATGCTGAAACAGCGTTTGATGTGCGACCTTTGACCGAGACCATCGGCGATTCCATAGCGCGGCAGCAATTTGAAATGTCCCTGCTCGCGATCTTTGCTGCTCTCGCGGTTACGCTGGCCGCGATAGGAATTTACGGGGTAACCTCGTACGCGGTGAGCCAGCGGGCCCACGAAATTGGCATTCGCATGGCGCTGGGGGCGCAAAAATCTGGCGTACTCCGGCTCGTCGTGGGGAAAGGAATGATCCTTACCTTTCTGGGTGTCGCCGTCGGGATAATTGGGGCTCTTGGTCTGACCCGGTTGTTATCTGGTTTGCTGTACGGCGTCAAGCCGACCGACCCAGTTACGCTTGTTGAGGCATCGCTTCTGCTCAGTTTCGTCGCGCTGCTGGCGTGCTATATACCCGCGCGTCGAGCCGCGAAAGTCGATCCCATGGTGGCCCTCAGGTATGAGTGAGGCGATCAATCGATCAGGCGGTCTCCGGATCGCGTGATTTGAGCTATGTTGAGCGGCACAAATTGTTGCGGCTGTCCGGTGCGCAAAGACCGTAGGGCCGCCGTCCCGGCGGCCATGGCCGGCGAGACGCCGGCGCTCCCAGATTTTTCAAGAACCCCATGAGCTGGCGGCGACACTTCGCCAAATTCGGTGGTCTGCTTCGCCGGCCGAAGCTGGCGGACGATCTCAAGGCGGAGATTCGCTCCCATCTCGAGATGGAAGAGCGGGAGAACCTGGACGCGGGCATGCTACCCGAAGAGGCCCACTACGCCGCGCTGCGGCGGTTCGGCAACGTGACGTCGGCACAAGAAAGCAGTAGAGAAATGTGGATATGGAAATGGGTTGACACGCTCCTTCAGGACCTTCGCTACGGCCTGCGACAGTTGCAACGCAATCTCGGCTTCACAGCCGTCGCGGTGATCACGCTCGCCCTCGGCATTGGCGCTACCACTGCTATTTTCAGCGCGGTCAATGGAATCCTGCTACGGCCGCTCCCTTATGCTGAGCCGGATCGCTTGGTTTCCGTGCAACAGGCGGGTCCGGGAATCGGCAACCCAGCCTCTTATCCCAACTTCTTCGACTGGCGAGCCCAAAATCACGTCTTCAGCAGCATGGCCAGCTATCACGGCAGACAATTCACATTGACGGGCGCTGGTGAATCACTCCACATCCAGGCTGAGACGGTCTCGGCAGAGTTATTCGGGTTGCTTGAGGTGAAACCGTTCGTCGGTCGCGGTTTCGAGCGACAGGATGACCAGCGTGGCGCGAACGTCGTAATTCTAAGCCACGCTTTGTGGCGGGAGCGGTTCCACTCCGATCGATCGGTTGTGGGGAGAACGGTTGTCTTAGACAACAAAGGCTTCACGGTGATTGGCGTCATGCCGGCCGGATTTCAGTTCCCTCTCGCTGGGCAGGCAGACCTCTGGACTTCTGTCGCAGTTGACCGTGAGTCGGGCTCCAGCATTATGACCGGGCGCTCATACGACACGTTGAGTGTAATCGCGCGGCTCCGCCCGGGTGTGAGCTTTGTTCGCGCGCAAGCCGATATGGATCTGATTGCCCGTCGCCTGGCGCACCGGTACCCACAAAGCAACGCCCAGCAAACAACGGTCAGAATAGTTTCTGAGTCGGATCGGATTGTGGGAAATGCCCGGTTGCCCTTGCTCATTATTCTCAGTGTCGTAGTCGGAGTTCTACTGATTGCCTGTGCCAATCTAGCCAATCTTTCCTTGGCTCGCAATGTGACGCGCGGGAGAGAAATTGCCGTAAGATCGGCGCTAGGAGCGCATCGGGCGCGCCTCTTCAGGCAGTTATTGTGTGAAAGTCTGTTGCTCGCGCTGCTCGGCGGAGCGGCCGGGACGGTGCTGGCAGCCTGGGGTGCAAAGGCGCTTGTCTATACCGCTCCCGAAGATCTGCCTCGCGCTCAGCAGATTGGCATGGACTGGCGCGTGCTTGTGTTCGCGATGGCTCTTTCTTTGGTAACCGGCGCCCTGTTTGGCACGCTGCCGGCGCTCGTGTCCTCAAAAACGAGCTTGACGGAGTCGCTCAAAGAGGCGCGATCGGCTAGCTCGCACGGTGTTTCGCAGGGGAGACTTCGCGGCGGTTTAGTCATCGGTGAAGTTGCCTTGGCGTTGATGCTGCTGGTCGGTGCCGGATTGCTGATTGCGAGCTTTCTGCGGCTCAGTCAAGTTGATCCTGGATTTGACACACACAACCTGCTCAGTTTCAGCCTGGATCTTCCCTCTCCTCCGTACAACTACGCGGCGCAGGCGAATTTCATAAACCGGCTGTTGCCACGCCTTCGGAAGTTATCCGGCATTCGCGCTGCGGCTGCTGATTGGACTCTACCCTTCTCAGGCGAGATTGACTCTGCGGGCGTTGATTTCGAAGGGCACACCTTCGCTCCTGGATATACGCCTTCTATCCGACTAGACGGCGTAACACCTGGTTACTTTCGGACAATGGGCATTCCCCTTCTGGAGGGGCGTCCGTTCACGAATCGAGACACCGCCTCGAGCCTTCCCGTGGTCATCGTCAACGAAGCCTTGGCCCGGAAGTATTATCCGAACGAAAGCGTCATAGGGAAACGAATAAGGCCCCGCGTTTCCGTAACATCTGCGACTCCCTGGAGAGACATAGTCGGAGTTGTCGGCAACACCAAACTGGGGGGGCTGGCTGAGAACTTTCAACCCGAATACTACCTGCCGTTCGCGCAGTTCCCCGTATTCAGCACGATAGTTCTCCGCACGCGGGGCAGGCCTCTGACGGTGCTTCCTGCTGTGCGTACGGTCGTTGCGTCGATGGACAGAAACGTGCCGGTTTACGATGTCTCGACGATGGGAAACTACCTCTCAACTTCAGTGGCGCGGAGCCGCTTCAGCACGCTGCTCCTTGGACTCTTCGGAGTGTTGGCGCTGGTGCTTGCGGCAGTGGGAATCTATGGAGTGGTCTCGTACTTGGTCAGCCAGAGAACGCATGAGATAGGAATCCGTATGGCCCTTGGCGCGGATCGAGCGGACGTTCTACAGCTTGTCATCGCGAGGGGAATGCTTTTGGCGGTGGTGGGGGTGGGGTTCGGAATCGTAGGCGCATTGGCTCTGACGCGCTTCTTGTCCGGCCTGCTGTATGGGGTCAAGCCGACCGATCCCCTAAGGGACTGCGCACAAATAACTTGAACAGTTTCAGACGTGCGATGGCACAATTGAGTAGTTCCATTCACCGTGAAATGTTGCGGGCTTGAGGTTGACCTTCGCTAACTCGGAGTCGGAGACTTTGATGCCCGTCGCATATTTTTTCCGGGAGAGCTTGGCCTTCACGCGTAGCCCACTACGGGTGGTCGTGCTACCGACCAGATTGACAACCGTCTCATAGCTCACCAAGGGTCGGCCGCGCCAGTTCTGGGTAATGAAAGAGAACATGCGATGTTCAATCTTATTCCACTTACTTGTCCCGGGAGGAAAGTGAGAGACCGTAATGCCCAGTCCGGTGGAATTAGCGAGGCGTTGCACGCCGATCTTCCACAGGCGCGACCGCGCGCCATTGCTACCACCCGCATCGGCCATGATCAGCAACTCGGTCGCGTTCGGATAACTCTTCCGGCCCATGTGCTTCCACCAGGACAGGATGCTGTCGACGGCAAAGTCCGAGGTGTCGTGGTCCACCCCCACGCTGACCCAGCCGCTGTTCTTCCCCACATCGTAGACTCCGTAGGGAACGACCTTTCCCAGTTCCTTGTCTTCAAAGTCATGCACCCGCGTTTCTTCGGGTTCGCCGCGCGGTTGCCACTCGCGACCCGCGTTCTTGAAGTTCCCGACCAGTTCCTTTTTCTTGGTGTCCACGGAAAGGACCGGCAAGCCTCGGCGGAGAAAGGCCCTGGCCTGCGCATTGATATACTCAAACTGCGCATTGCGGTCCGGGTGCTGCGTGCCTTCAAGAGTCTTGGCATTGGCTTGCAAGCTGTACCGCATCTGGTGCAGCAGGTCGGCCACTTTGCGATCTCCAATGTGGTAGCCCTGGCGTTGAAGTTCGGCGGCCAAGTGCCGCGTGCTCTTGCAGGTCCAGCGCAGGGGCGATTCGGGATCCCCACGGGTGGTGGGCTCGACCAACTCATCAAGGGCTTGCACCAGACGGGGCTGGTGATGAGTAATCGGTTTACGCCCTCCGCCCTGCTTGCGGCTTCGCCCTGGGGTGGCCGCTGGCCATTGGCCTGCCTTCACCTCCCCCATGCCGACATGGATGGTGGTGCGTGAGATGCCCGTCGCCCGGGAGACCTGAGAGATTCCGCCACGGGATAGCGAGCTGGCTTCGGCCGCCGCCCAGATGCGGCACCCTCGCTCGTCGAGGATGCGACCCAGGATCCGGTACTTCTCTCGAATGGCACGAAGCTGTCTCTCAGCCATAGAAGAAGAGTACCGCTTACGCCCGGTGTGTTCAAGTTATTTGTGCGCACCATCT
>JASHON010000005.1 GCA_030041095.1 Terriglobia bacterium | reverse complement strand
AAGATCGGCCGCCAGACGACGCCGGCGTCCGTTGTTTTCCAAACTCCTCCTCCGGGACTCGCCATGTAGTAGACACCCGGCTGCCCGATCACTCCGGCCACCGCGGAAACGCGACCCCCGCGAAATGGACCTACCAACCGCCAGCGCATCCCGGAATACAAAGTGAGGTCGAACTGGCTCGCTTTGAGTGGAGCGATGGCAAGCAGGGCCAGGATGAAAACAATGGTCAAGGTTTTACCAAAGTTGGTTTTGTTCTCAAACACATTGTCTCCTGTCGTGTCCTAAGATCACTTATGGAGGGACTATATCGAAAATCGAATGGGCATCTCGCCGGCTCCGGTTCGCACCGAGCCTTCCGGGAGCATTACTCAAACGGCCAAGCCACTGAAACGGGTCCCAAATGGCACGCTGCCGTGCTGGATATGTACTTTAGAGCCGGTCGTGAAGCGTACCGCATCCTCAAGCCTGGAGGGACCCTGATCGTGAAATGCCAAGACGAGGTTTCCGCCAACACTCAACGGCTTACACATGTTGAAATCATAATCAAATATGAGGAACTCGGACTTTATGCAAAGGACCTGTTTGTTGTAGTCCGCACGAATGCCCCGTGTATTACGCGCCTTAAGAAGCAGGTTCACGCCCGAAAAAATCATTCCTACTTTCTGGTATTCGTGAAAGGGTCACCGCCCCACCCTTTCCGCTACCAAACCATCGAGAACAGTAAAGAGGTCCGCAACGTAAGGCGGCTGGAGCGGCCATGAAATGCTCATGCCACTTTTCAATAAGTATTTCCGCTGCGCTGGCGTGTATCCTCGCCAGGTAGTACGAGGCAAATCCTTGTTCCTGGCAAATGCGAATCTCCACGTCTTTCCAAAAGCAAACAGGCAAACCGCAAGGACATCAAAGCCGCCCACGGCCAGGCAGTTCGTAAGCAGCTTGCGACCATTCGGCAGCAACACTTCGGTTGTGTCACTCGCATTGCACTGAAATGTCCCCGTGTAAATTCCCTCATTAAGCCTCACCTTTGGAGTGTCAAGGCACTTTACCTCCAGCCTCACATTGAGGCCGCGATAGTCAAATGTGAAATCGCATTTCTGCTTCCGGTCGTGCGATCGTGGCCGGACAACGTTCGTAATTCCCGGCCTGAGAAGCCATTCTTTCTTAACCTTGTACTCCGCTACGAAGCCGAACATCAGCCCGCGCATGCTCGGGTTCTCGGCGACGATCTCAGCAAGTTCGCTCGCGCTTATTCCCCAGTCCCCCAGGATATCCACGCCCATAGGGAGATAACCTTACCACATGTTTTCCAGCATTGGCTCACTTTGAAACTGATGGCATCAAGTGATTTCAGGACGCTACCCGGCAAAGTCATTGCTTGGCGCTCGGAGTTGTGATGTAAACTTAAGCAGACGCTGCAGCGCATTCTCGAGTGGAAGCGTTCGCGGCGGAGAGCAGGCCGAAAATGATCCTCGGAGAAGTCTGCGTAAAAAGTGCGACAATGCAAGCTGGATCGCGGGACGACAATGACTCCCCGAGAAAGGTCGCCAGAATCTCCCGGCTGATGGCCTTCTTCGCGGCGGCCGCAATCACTTTCGTGCCGCTGCCGGCCAGGGCGAAGACGAAGAAATTGGATCTGCCCTACGCGACCATCGATCATCCGCAATTCATCCCGGCTTCACAGGCCACCTTCCTGTCTTCGCACGACATGCTGATCGGAGTAACCGACGGCAAAACCGCCAAAGCCTATCCCGCCGCAATCCTGGCTCAGCACGGAGTTGTGCAGGACCGGATGGCGGACGGGCCCATCGCCGTCACGTGGTGATCGTATTGCAACACGGCCCTCGTGTTCAGGGCCGCCGCAAGAGGCAAGAGCCTCATATTCGATACCGACGGCCTGATCGGCGGCAATGAGGTTTTCAAGGACCGCGAGACAGGCAGTCGCTGGCAGCAGTCGTCGCTTGAAGCCTTGTCCGGACCGCTGAAGGGCACTCACCTTGCGCTCTACCCATTTTTACTCACCACCTGGAGCGAATGGCGCAAGCATCACCCAGACACCCTGGTGCTGAAGTCTCTACCGGGCTACGCCGACCGGCTGGCCGCCATGAACCGAATCATCAATCAAGGAGTGGTGGGCCTGGCGGGTCCAGCGCCTCGGGGTGCTTTCAGCCGCGATAGCCGGCTGCCTCCGAGAGAAACCATCGCGGGACTTGAAACGGGCGGCGAAGCGAAGGCATACCCGATCGTTGCGCTCCAGCGCGTGCGTGTTGTGAACGATACTTTGGGAGGTAATCCAGTATTGATTGTCTATCAGCGAGCTTCGGATACCACCACGGCGTTTCTGGCGCTGGCCCGCGGCCGGCGATTGAAATTCCGGGCCGCGGATACCGCGGCAAACCGGCTGGTTGATCTGGAAACGCATTCGCTTTGGAACGCATACGGCCTATGCATCGCCGGTCGCAGCAAGGGCGCCCGATTAAAGCCGCTGATTCTCGAGCCGGAATTTTGGTTCGCTTGGTCGGAGTTTCACCTGAAGACACTCCTCTACGGCTCGGGATCTGCACGCTGACTTTTGGAACCGCGGTGCGACCAACATCTGGCCGCCGCTGTTTGAATGCAGGGAGTGACCAGACCCGTTCCTGGCGACCTTGTGAGAGGAGACTGAAAAAGGTGATGACTCGACGCGAAGTGAACCGTGCGGCGACTCTGGCGGTGGCCGCTCTTTTTTTCCAAGGCCCAGCGACGCTCCTGGAAGCCGCGGGGCCTATCGATCAGCGGAACCCCAAGGACCGCATGCGAAACATGGCATCAGCGGGGGTGCAGACGTTGATGCAGGAGCCTCTGGCTGAAATGCCGCACCCGGAGGTGACGGTGATCACGCTCACTGTGGCTCCCGGGGCTAACTCTGCGCCCCATCGGCACACAGGGCCGGTTTTTGCCTACCTCCTGGAAGGCGAGATCGAAAACCAGGTGGACCCTAACCCGCCCCGGACGTACAAAACAGGCGAGTTTTTCTACGAGCCTCCAATGCACATCCATCGCTCTCTCCGGAACCTCAGCAGCACGAAGCCGGCGAAGCTTCTGATTTTTGAAGTCGGAGAAAAGGGAAAGCCGTTTACGATTGCTGCGAGCTGATTTGAAGGTCACTGCACATTGACGCGCCGCATCTGCGGAGTTGACGCGCTTCGATCACATGCCTGTTGGCACATTGAGATGCTATCTCCGCTTGGGTTGCCTTTTGGCGAAGAAAGATCGCAGAGCGGAAATGACATCTTCCAGGTCGGCTTCATCGGCTTTCGCTGCCCCGCCCAGACTCAGCGAGCGTGGGACATCCTGTGCCCGGCTGAGCGTCGAAAGGCCCGCGCGGGCAAGCACATCTTTCAATTCGGGGAAACTGGTGACGTACCAATAGAGCGGCAAATGCTCGCTCACCTCATCGGGCCCAAGCCAGGCAGGAATGTGGCTCGACGCCGTTGCCGCAAGGTTCAGACTGAATAGCAGCACAGCGCCGAATTCCAGATAAGCCGAGACAGGCAGAATCCGCCACGCCATCCCTTGGGTGGAATAGGCTACCGCCTCGCTTGATACACGTGCGAGGCACCCAATATTCAACAGCCACAGGCTGGCCGCCATCAGACGAGTGCTGAAAAGCTCTCTTCCGTTCAGGAACGCAGGCAGGATGCGCGGGGCAAGACAAAAGATGAGGGTCGCGATGAATCCCACGGTGATCGCGTGGCGGGAAGCGCCTCCCAGGCCCTGCCAGCGCGGCGCGATATCTGCAACGATGCCCAGCATAGCCCCCACGGCCAGCCAGATGTAAGAAATGCGAACAAACGACGGATAACCGCTGTAGACGCCGATCCGTTTCGCCGGCTTAACGGAGGGGCGATAGATTCGAAGCGCCCAAATCGCCAGGCCTGCTACCGCTACCGCCAGCCCATCGGCAATCTCAAACCGACGCGCCAGCGCAAGGGCCACTATGACAGCCACGCCGCCACAGAGCCATGGCCAGGCGCGGTAGGAAGACGTTTCAAGGCCCAGAAAAACGGTCACGAAGCGTGTGCTGTATCCCCAGGCGACGGGCAGCGCGAATCCCCACACTTCAATCAGCACCAGGGCGCGGTCGGATGCCAGTGGGTAAAGCGCCGAGGCGCCGTGCCAGGCAAGCGGGAGCGCAATCCACAGATTGACCAAGAGCGCCACACCCAGGCCCGATAGGCCTGCTAATCCCAGCCATGAGCCAAGGTCGTGTGGCCTCTTTCGGCGGGACGGTTCAGAGGGTTTCGCCCTCCTTGCGAAGAGCACGGTGTACTGAAACAGGAGATAGGCCGTCAATTCCAGCACCGCGCCGGCGATCAAGGTGGTTCGCCAGCCTTCCGAGTCAATTCCCGCCCACCATCTCAGGAATACGCCGGCCGTCCATAGCGCCCACGCGGTCCAGGCAAGGCCAAAGCGTTTCAGCCCGCGCCCGCGAAACTTGGGCAGAACATAAAGAGAAATGCCCAGAATGAACGATCCGACCCAGCCCAGCATCTGCGCCTGGCCATGAGCCTGAATCCACGCTGCGTTAGCGCCGCCTCCGGAGCGGTGAGAGGCAATGCTGAGAAGATTCCAGACGCCCAGAAACGTTCCAGGCAGGACGAAGAAAGCCAACCCTGAGAGGATGTAGGCTGAAAGCATTCGGGAGGCGCGACGTTCAGGCGCGGGATCGGGAAGAGTGGATGCTTCCGTGGCATCTCGCTCGTAAGCCGCGCGCCATTCGGGAGGAACGGATTCGAGTTGTGCGGTGATCGCCATCTCCTTCTCGTGCCTTAACATGTCCCAACGTCTCGGCGCATGCCTGGCCTCCCCGATCCCAGCCTACATCATGACATCAACTCCGCACGAATCTGACTATGACAATAGTCACGGCGCATCGAAGTGGACGGGTGACAAAATTCATCGCTCGAATGTGTTCAAAACGCCGGCCTGCTCTCCCGTTGCGTGACGTTCACCTTTCCATTGGTTCACGACCTGTGCCTGGCTTCGGGTCTGGCGCCGGATGGTCGAACTGGCCGTTCTTGAGTGGCCTTCTATTGGCGATAGCCGGTTTTGGGTTGACAAGGACGCTCTTCCAGGAAATAACATGGTTAGCGCCTGGCCATACACGAGCAGAGCGGTGAGCGAAAAACAAATCCATCAATGGGATCCTCGGTCCCCAGGTGTACTACGCGACCAGATTGCTGCGTACGATCGGCTGCGCCGCAACAGTCCTGTGGCCCACAGTGAATATCTTCAATGGTCGTTGTTCCGCCACGGGGATGTCGTACGAGTGCTGCACAGTCCAGGCGTATTCAGCAACGCCGTTTCCGAGCGCGTCTCAGTACCCAATGGTATGGACCCACCGGAACACACGGAATACCGCCGCATGATTGACGGCTATTTCACCCCGGAGCGGATGGCGAGATTCGAACCCGTGTGCAGGGAGGTCGCGGTCGGCCTCATCCGCCGCCTGCCCCGGACGGGTGTCGTCGATTTCATGCGAGAGTTTGCGGATGTCTTTGCTATCGAGATTCAGTGTGCGTTTCTCGATTGGCCTCGAACGTTGCACGAACCCCTCCTTCGCTGGACCCGCAAGAATCATGCTGCAACACTGGCTGGCGATCGGCCGGCGATGGCTGCGATCGCGGTGGAGTTCGACGCTTACGTCAATGATTTGTTGGCCGGGAGCCGGCGGCGCAATAAGGGAGGACGCAATGACGTGCTTGCACTCCTGGCCAGAGAGCGCGTCAACGGCCGGCCCCTGAGTGATGAAGAGATGGTCAGCATCTTACGCAATTGGACGGTTGGAGAACTTTCGACCATTTCCGCCTGCGTCGGCATTTTAGTCCGCTATATTGCCGCGTTCCCGGAGGTTCAACGACTACTGCGGCAGCAAACATCCCTGCTTCCGGCGGCCATCGACGAAATATTGCGCATCCATCCGCCGTTGATTGCGAGCCGCCGGCGGACGAGTCAGGAGGTCAAAATCGGCGGCTGTGTTCTGCCAGCGGGCGAGCGCGTGACGCTGATCTGGGCCTCGGCCAACCGGGATGAATCGATTTTTGGGAATCCGGACGAGTTTCGCCCCGATCGCAACCCGGCTGACAACCTGCTTTACGGCGCCGGGATTCACGCTTGTCCGGGCGCGCCCTTGGCCAGATTGGAGTTGCGTGCGCTCATCGAGGAATTGCTGAAGCGCACCCGCACGATCGGCTTAACGTCCGGCGAGGAGCCGGTTCCGGCCATTTATCCACGCAGCGGCTTCTCATCGCTTCCCGTAGAGATTATCCGCACGCCGGACTGCTCGTGATAAAGGCGCGCCAGGCATTTTGGCTGAGGTCACTCATAGCGGAGGGCAACCATCGGGTCCACGCGCATGGCGCGGCGCGCGGGCACGTAGCACGCCAGAAGCGCGATCAGCATGAGCAGTACGGCGGCGCCGATGAATGAGAGCGGATCGGCGTAGCTGACGCGGTAGAGCAGGCTGTGCATCGCGCGCATGAGAATTATCCCCGCAACGACGCCGGCGCCCGCGCCGATGACGGCAAGCCTCGCGCCCTGCAGCAGCACTAACCGCAACACATCTTTGGGACGCGCGCCGAGCGCCATTCGAATTCCGAATTCGTTTGTGCGCTGCGCCACGGAGTAGCTGATCAGCCCGTAAAGCCCGACGGCGGCGAGCAAAATGGCCAGTCCGGCGAACACGGCAAGCAAGTTCGCGGCGAAGCGCTGCGGCCCGAGCGATGCGGCAATACGCGTCTCCATCGGCATCATGTCCGAGACCGGCAGATTCGGGTCAACGCTACGCACGGCCTGGCGAATCGCGGATTCCGCCGAAGCCGCGCCGCCGCTGGATTTGGCAATTAGATAACCGCCGGTTGCGGTTCCTGGCATCTGATAGATGCACAGGTAATACACGCCCTTCGAGCCACTCTGAGACATGACCGATGAAGATTCCTCTCCGGCCAACGTGGTAAAGCGAATGTGCCCGACGATGCCCACGACGGTGGCCCACGTTTTTCCGCCATTGCCGATTTTCTGCCCGATGGGATTTTGATTGGGCCAGTATTGCCGCGCCAGATTGTCATCAATCACGGTGACGAGCTGCGAGCCTTTGCGATCGTCGTCAGTAAAGAGCCGGCCCTTGAGCAGTGGGATTCCGAACGAAGTGAAATATCCGGGCGTCACGAAGCGCTTGTCACCGTGCGGCCCCGGACTTCCGGGCGGCGTCGGCTTACCTTGGATCTCAAATGATGCGGAGGAGTTCGTGCCCACGAAGGGTATGAGATTGCCCGCCCCGGCGTCTGCAATTCCCGGCGTCTCACGCAATCGATCGAGGACCGTGCGGAAAAACGAATTCTGCTTGGCCGGCGTGTCGTACTGCTGCTTGGGCAGGGAAAGCGCCGCAGTCATCACGCCGTGCGGGTCAAAGCCGGGATTCACATCGGCGATGCGCGCGAGGCTTTTCAGCAGCGCACCCGTGCCGGCCAGCAAGACGAGCCCGAGAGCCAATTCTCCGGCAACGAGCCAGGCGCGGAAATTCTGGCGGCCGCGGCTGGAGGTGGAGGAGCGCCCGGATTCGCGCAGCGCGTGGTACGGACCCATGCGCGACATGTGCCATGCGGGAACGCTGCCAAAAACCAGCACGGCAAGGATTCCGGCCAGCGCCGTGAAGCCCAGGACGTAGCCATCGAGTGGAAACGTCATGCCCGTCGCCAGGCCTTTGGGCTCCGCGAAAAGCAGCGCATGCAAGCCAAGTTGCGAGAGCAGAAGCCCGGCGAGAACACCCAGGATTCCCAGCGAAGCATTCTCGCCCAGCGCCTGCGCGATCAGGCGCTTTCGCGAAGCGCCCAGCGCTGCGCGAACTGCGAGCTCCTTCGACCGTCCCGCGGCTTTGGCGAGCAAAAGCCCGGCAATATTGGCGCAGGCAATCAGCAGCACGAAGGCGACCGCTCCCGCCAGAATCATAATCGGCGTGCGCAAATCGCCGAAGACGTGATCGGCGAACGGCATCAGGAAGATGCTCCACTGCGATGCTTCTGCAAACCTTTGGATCGCGGCATTGGCGTATCGTTTCGACAGCACGGCCATGTAAGCGCTGGCTTGCGCGAAGGTAACGCCCGGCTGCAAGCGCGCTACGGCGAGGTAAGATTCGTTGAAAGTGTTTTGGACGGAGTATTGGGTCGGCGGCAATGCGAGCGGCGTCCACAAATCGGTGTTGGGATGGGGCCAATGAAAGTCAGGGCCCATCACGCCGATAATCCGGTAGGGCTGCCCGTTCAATTGAATCGTGCGGCCAATCGCGTTAGGGTTGCTCCCAAACCAGCGCTCCCAGGCGCCGTAGGAAAGAACCACTTCGTGATTGGCGTTGGGTTGATCTTCTGCCGGGGTAAAGACGCGGCCGAGAATCGGCTTTGCGCCGAAAACGTCGAACCACTCCCAGGAAACCCGCGAGCCTCCGAAGTCCACCGGATAGTCGCCGCCCGTGTAATTGAAGTTGGCGTCCTGTTCGAGCGCCGCGGAGGCGAAGAATCTCCTGCTATCGCGCACTTTTGCAAAATCCGGCACTGAAACCGGGATGTTGTATAACCCAATCTTGAGATAACGAGCGCGCTCCACCACCACCTGTCTGGGATGGGTTACGCCCGCAGGATGCAGAAAAAGGGCGTTCACAATCGAGAAAACCGCGGTGTTCGCGCCAATGCCGAGCGCCAGCGTCAGCACCGCAACGGCCGTGAAGCCCGGGGACTTGCGCACCATGCGCAGGCCAAAACGCAAGCCTTGCCACAGACCCTCCACAAAATGCACGCCACGTGCCTCCCGGCATTCCTCCTTAACGCGCTCTAGGCTGCCGAATTCGATGCGTGCCCGCCGCATCGCTTCTTCCTCAGGCATCCCGCCCCGCGCGAGATCCTCCGCATAGGCCACGATGTGGGAACGCAGCTCCGCGTCCATCTCGCGCTCGACGCGGCTGCGCCTGAGAAGCGCCTTGGTCCAGGATTGAATCCGGCTCCGGAAGTTCATACTTCCTCCGGCCGGGCGCGCAGAATTCCCGCAATCACGTCCGCCATGCGACGCCATTTTTCAGTTTCCGTTTGCAGTCTGCGCTTGCCAGCTGGCGTGAGGCGATAATACTTCGCCTTGCGCTTGTTTTCCGATTCACCCCATGCGCTCGCGATCCAGCCCTGGTGTTCCAGACGATACAGCGCCGGATACAAGGAGCCCTGCAGAATTTCCAGGCGGTCTTTTGAGATTTGCTGGATGCGCAGCAGGATGCCATAGCCGTGCAACGGGCTCAGCGAGACGGCTTTCAGAATCAGCATGTCCAGGGTGCCTTGCAACAGCTCCAGGGGTTGATCCATGATGCGGCTCTCTCCCAGACCTTCTAGGAGGATAATCCAGAGACTCCTAGATTGTCAAGGAGTCGTAGGCTGCGCTTACGCCGTTTCCATCACACGGGCGATGGCTGCCGTCATCCGGTTCCAATGCGCCGATTCCGCTCCAAGGAATTTGCGTCCGCGCGCCGTCAGTTTGTAATACTTCGCCCGCCGCTTATTTTCGGAAGCGCCCCATTCGGAAGCCAGCAAACCGTGCAATTCCAGCCGGTGCAGCGCCGGATAAAGCGCGCTTTCTTCCACGCGAAGCACGTCTTCGGACCTTTGGTGGATGGATTCGGCGATGGCGTAGCCGTGAGCGCGGCCGCGGGCCAGCGTCTTCAGGATGAGCATGTCGAGAGTGCCTTGGATCAGGTCGCTCGATCGTTCTCGATTTAGTGACATCATAAACTGAGGGGAGTATCACTCTTTTCACGACGAAACGCAAGTGAAAGGTGGTGAGCCCGGGCGGTCAGTGGGAGTGAAAGGTCACGGGCTGGTGCAGCCGCAGATCGCGCGAGGATGCGCCAACGTACACGGTGCGCCTTCCCTCGGCGGTCTGCCAGCTCCGGGTGGCGCGAGACCAGTACTGCAGCTCGCGCAAGGGCACGTGAATCTCAACTTCCCGGGTCTGGCCGGGCCCGAGTTCAATGCGGTCAAACCCTGCCAGCGCTCGCACCGCGAACTGCGCGCCTGCAGGCGGCTTTTCCGGAGCGCCGAGGTACACTTGCGGAACTTCATCGCCGGTTACCTTGCCGGCGTTTTGAACCGAGAAGCGCACGGTGAGTCCGCCTCCCGAAGCCGGCGCAACGTGGAGGTCCGAGTAACGGAATTTCGTATACGAGAGGCCGTAGCCGAAGGGAAACAGCGGCTGAAGCTGCTGCTGGTCGAACCAGCGATAGCCGACAAAAATTCCCTCGGAAAAGGTCGTGACGCCGTGGACGCCTTTCGAGCTGCGGTCCGGATGCGCGGGATCGTGGGAAACATATTGATCGAGCCGCTGCGCCCAGGTAAACGGCAGACGCCCCGCCGGATCGCTGCGTCCCAGAAGCACGTTCGCCGTGGCCATACCGCCGCCGTCGCCGGGATACCACATTTCGAGCACCGCTTTTACCTGGCTCAGCCAGGGCAGCGCCGCCGGCTGGCTGGAATTCAGAACTACGATGGTGTTGGGATTGATTCTGGCGATGGCGGAGATCAGTTGATCCTGATCGCCCGGCAACGCGTAGGCCGGCCGGCCACGCCCCCACGCGAACACCACAACCTTGCGGGCCTTCCTTGCTTCGCTCAGCGCTGCCGCATAATCGAGAGCGCGCTGCTGAGGCGTGAGCCAATTCAGCCGGATCTCGACCGGCCGGCCGGAGCCGTCCGCGTGCTCGGTAACCTGCAGAGAATGAGCGCCTGCGGTAAGATCGAGCGCGACGCGCGCGTCATCCAGGTTGTCGGTAGTCGGGAGGACGTTGTCCTGCGCAGCCTGAACGTAGTCACCGTGAATCAACAGTCCGGAGCTGCGGTCTTGCAGCTTGCCATCCACCTCAAGCTGGGCCGAGCAGCCCATCAATTGCAAGTAAACCCAATACACTCCGGCCGCCGGAATCCGAAGCGTTCCCTGCCAAATGAAACTGCTTCCGGGAGCAAGCGCGTTCCCGTGTTTCTGGGTGAAGTCGAGGATCGGGTCAACCGC